>JAHPYZ010000025.1:0-33643 GCA_019058425.1 Promethearchaeota archaeon | reverse complement strand
TATTGTTTAATGCATATATATCATTTGAATCGATTTCAAGTATCCTATTACAATATTGAATAGCTTCTTCATATTTTTCTTGACGAGTCAATGCATATGCTTTATTGTTTAATACAAATACATCATTAGGATTGATTTCAAGTGCTCTATCACAATATTGAATGGCTTCATCATATCTTTTTAAACCATTCAATGCAATTCCTTTATTGTTTAATGCATATATATCATTTGAATCGATTTCAAGTATCCTATTACAATAGTAAATAGCTTCATCGTAGCTTTTTAGCCTATTCAATATACTTGATTTATTACTCAACGCAAATATATAATCAGAATCAATCTCAAGTGCCTTATTAAAACATTCAAGTGCCTCTTCATATCTTCTTAACCCAATTAATATATACCCTTTATTGTTCCAAGCTTCTTTATATCCTGAGTCGATCTTAATAGCTTCAACACAACATCTAATTGCTTCTTTTTGTCTTCCTAAATCTTCTAATGAAATTCCTTTATAGAACCAAGCTTCCTTAATTTTAGGATCAATTTTAATTATTTTTTCTATTAAATTAATGGATCTTTCTAAAGATTTAGTGGATTTTTCATGTTTATTGGTATTATTTAATTTTGTCGCCTTAGTCATTATCATATTTATTCTATACTGAAAGATTTTTGGCCATCCTAACCTTCCAAGCATTAATGATAATGCAATGCAAATATTTACAATTCCAATATTAATCCTAACTTCTTGAGATAGGTTAAGGTTATCTACAATAATAAAAATACCCGAAACTAACAAACCACCAAATAGAAAATCTGCCCAAAAAGACTTTTTTATCTCTTCTCGAGTTGTTTCATATTTGAAATCTAAATCTTCTGATCTTATCCTTTGGGTAGGTTCCATCTTTACACCCTTAAACATAACAAAAAATAATTACCAAAAATGTATACATAATAGTATAAAAACTTACCTTTTCAAAAAACTTCTGACAGCTTTTCTAGGAAATATCATGAATTCTGTTTAAAAAAAGATTTTAATGCAATGTTCTGATTTAGTAATCTGGTATTTTAAATATACCTTATTGCAATTACAATCTATTTTATAATATATTATTTTGGATATATCTAGTCATTAAATGGTATCTTAGAATTTGCTTAAAAATAGTGAGTCATTAAAAATTTGGAACCAGACTTTAGAGGAGATTCTAAAAGACCTCTAATCTGTTTTGCGAAATAGTTTTTGATAAAACCACGAGCATCATACATCTTATCTAAGCCTGCCATTTAAAATCTTTTCACCATTTTTTTTCGAAGTTTATGGGTAGATCAAATGAGTATTTAAAAATAAAAAATCCAACTTGACAATTATTTGAATGAATTTTTAACATAAATGGGATGTTCGGGTATGAACTAACCCTAAATATTATCTAAAGATTAAAAGAAAAATAGAAAGAAAAAATAAATTAAGATAAATATTTGAGATTCTCACATCATGCCCGGAGGCATTCCCATGCCACCCATCCCTCCCATACCAGGAGGCATACCACCCATCCCTCCAGGGGGCATCCCACCAGGAGGCATTGCAGATTTGGCTGATGCGATAACATCATCTATCCTGAGGATCATTGATGTTGCTTCAGTCGAGCTTTTAATAGCTTGTACTTTTACGACAGTAGGTTCGACAATACCAATGCTTGCCATATCATTGACAACATCTCCCGTGTCTAGATCATGTCCGGCGAATTTATTGCCTTGTTGATGAGCTGCTCTGAGTTTCATGAGAGTATCAATTTGGTCTAATCCTGCATTTTCTGCGAGAGTTTTTGGGATGATATCAAGCGAATCAGCGAATATTTCGACAGCGAGTTGTTCACGTCCCCCTAGTGTGGAGGCAAACTTACGTAGTTGAATAGCAGTTTCAATTTCAGGAGCTCCACCTCCGCCGACAAGTTTTTGATCTTCCACAACATCTCTGATTACGCAGAGAGCATCATGAATAGCTCTATCAACTTCATCAATGACGAGTTCAGTTCCACCTCTTATAAGAATTACAACAGATTTTGGGTCTTTACATTCTTCAATGAAAATCCATGAATCGTTCATTATTTTACGTTCTTCGACTACTCCAGCCCATCCAAGTTTATCAGGGGTAATATCATCGAGATTTGTAAAGATAGTGCCACCGGTAGCCTTTGAGAGTTTTTCAATATCAGATTTTTTCACTCGTCTAACAGCCATAACACCTGCTTTTGTAAGGAAATGTTGAGCCATATCATCGATTCCTTTTTGGCAGATAACGACTTTTGCTCCAGAATTTGCTATTTTTTCGACCATAGTCCTAAGCATTTTTTCTTCTTCATCTAGAAATTGTTGAATTTGGTCTGGGCTTGTGATCTGAAGTTTAGCATCAAATTCTGTTTTTTCAATTTCTATCGCACTTTGTAGAAGTAAGATTTTAGCATCAGTAACACTTTTTGGCATACCTGGGCTTACAACTTCTTTATCTAGGATAATTCCTTTAATCAAACTTGTGTCATCTATAGAATCTCCTTCTTTTTTCTGAATTTGAACTTTTTCAATGTCCGCTGTGTAGGTTCCATCTTCTTGTTTTTCAGTAATAGCTTTAATAGCATCCAAACAAATTCCAGCGAGTTTTTCTTTTGATTCTGAAACAATTTTACTGGACATACAAGTCATAGCGGCATTTTTCAATCCTTCTTCATCATCGATTCCACTTTTAATTGAAATTCCGTCGAGGATTTCAACAGCTTTTTCTGCTGCTTTTCTAAATCCTTCAGTAATTACTGTAGGATGTATTTTCTGTTCTAGTAGTTTTTTAGCCCGTTTCAATAATTCTCCAGCAAGAATAACTGATGTCGTTGTACCATCACCAACTTCAGAGTCTTGAGTTTTTGCAACCTCAACCATCATTTTAGCAGCGGGGTGTTGTACATCAATTTCTTTTAAGATTGTTGCGCCGTCGTTTGTAATTACTACATCACCAAACTGGTCTACGAGCATTTTGTCCATACCTCGAGGTCCGAGTGATGTTCTTACAGCTTCAGCAATCACAATTGCGGCAGCAATGTTGTTTGACATCGCATCTCTTCCGCGTTGTCGTTCTGTACCTTCTTTCATAATTAATACGGGTGTTCCGCCTAATTGTGCCATTTTTTTCACTCTTAGTAAATATGATTTTATTATTTTTATTTTGAAAAATTATTTTATTTATATAGATCTCTAAGTCATAAAATTAAAAAAGTTTACGAATTTTGAATTCCACGAGAAAAATGACTTAATTTTATGATTTTTATAGTACTAAATAGTAGGGAGAAACATACTTTCTTAATCTATAATATTGATAACAATAAGATAAGGATTTATTTTGTGAGTTCTCTCCTTTTTAATCTTAGATCTTTTCCATGGCATCTACGACATTTCTTTGCTCTGAGTGGATTAAGAGCTCCGCATCGTCTACAAACGGTTTTCTCGAGTAAATGATATCTTGCGATTCTCCTCTTCACTGGATCGTCTATAGGGCTCATTTTATTTTTAATAGTTATTTTATTCAGAAAAAATTATACTTTGATCAAAGTGTAATAAGAATAATTTCTAGAAAACATGATTTAAAATAAAATTTTTGTTTAGACATGGTAAAATATGATAAAATTAAAATTCTATAAATAATAGATCTATTCATACTATACATTAAGTAAGATTAGTTGAGTTAATGTGCCAAGGGAATTATTTGATGAAGGAAAATTCATGGAAATCTCCGAATATGCAATTCATTGTCGAGTTAAGCGTCTAAAAACTGTAGTGAAGTTAAAATTAAGAACTAAGAAAATTCTTTATACATTTAAAACAGATCCAGCGACAGCAGAAAGGCTGCTTCGAAATATCAGTTGTGACGTAATAGAATTGTGAAAGTTGGTTAATTAACTAGCGATAACCTACTCTACTAACAAAATTAGAAATTGGAGTAAAACTTCCCCCCAAGACTAATTTAACAATCAATAAACCTAAACAAATAACTATATTACTCACTTTTTCGAAAAAGTTAATTATATATTATCTTATTTTGATCTTATTTTTAGTTATGACAATGATTAAGAGATTTTAACGATGATACAAGCACTATATATTTTTCAGAGTGAGTCAAAAGATCTCCTATATAATAAGAGCTTTCAGAGTGATGAAAAATTAGAGATGTTTGATTCTTTTTTTACAGCACTACAGACTTTTGTCTCAGAACTCACAGAAAGCAGTACGGAATCTTTAAACACCATTGAATTAGGCGAATATTTTGTGGTAATTAATCGAGTCTCAGAAGTTTTAACAGATTTAGTTATTATAACTGATAAGGAAGATATAAAAGAAGTTCAAAAATTAATCCCCAAAATAATTACTATTATTTTGAATCATCAGGAATTGTTTGTAAACTGGGATCGTAAACCAGAAAAACTTGAAATATTTGATTTAAAAATTATTCAACTAATCCTTTCGGATAAAAAGCTATTAGATGGGTCATCTCTAACTAGTAATCAAAGTACAATCCTAAAATCGATTTGGGAACAGAAAGGTGCACTTTCTGAACAATTAAGAGAAGATCTACTAAATAAAAGAGAAGAACTTAGTGTATCATACTTAACTGAACAAAATATTATGAAAAAATATGTAATATCAAAAAATTTAATAGAAATTTCGGAAAAACTTCATGATGATGAGAAGTTTATCGAATATCAAACAGAATCTAAATCACTTAAGGACGAGATTAAGGATCGCAATTTAAGACTGCAATATTATTTAGAAAAGGTTAAAGAATCAATAGAATACTCAAAATATGCTGAAGCATATTCATATCTGTATTCCTTTTGTATAAAACTAGAAAATTTTGTTGATCCAAATATTATCGATAAATATAAAACGCTTGCGAAAATACTCCTTAATAAAAATAAGGTATCTCGTGAAGAATTTAAAGATGTATTAAGAGATATTTCAATGATTGAACAAGATTTAAACTTACACTTATCTTTAAATCTATAAATCAATCTATTAAAATTAGAAAAAAGAATTTTCGTATTTAATAGATAAATAATTCTAAAATTATTCCATTTAAATACTAAATTTAAGAAACCTTATGATAAACTTAATTAACCATTTTTAATAGATATCAATCACTATACTATTTATCAATGCGATATAATAGAATAATACATTAGTTGGGATATTTAATCTGGTTTAAATCAAATGAAAGTTCTTCCAGCAGATAAGACATGCATAAACTCTGGTTTCTTATGTACTAATTGTCAAGCTAGGCTTGATGCTGGAGAAATAACTGAATTTGAAATTGATTTGGCAAAAGATCTTATTAAATTAGAGGAAGAAGATGAAAAATTTGCTTTTCTAAAAGATATTTCATTTTATAAAGCCATAGATTTTGAAGATGTAGTAATACTAGTGGTGGGAAAAAAGGATAAATTGAGAATATCTCTTGATTTAATAACTTGGATCAAAGAAACCTATGAGATAGATGAAATAATTTTTATTGAAAAAACAAATAAGCCTCGTCCAGTTGTGGAAGCTTTAATTGCACCTTATAAACTCGTATCTCTTAACGAGATCTTTTTAGCTACGGGAGATGTTCAGTTTAGGGCGGTGTTATGGGAGGATGAAAAGGAGAATTTTTTATTTACTAAAGAAGAACTTGAAGAATTGATATATGAATTAACTGGAAATATAACAAGAGTAGAATTTCAATAATCAAAAAGATTAAATTAACTATTTTTATAATATTTAAGTGATTTATTGTGGAAGAATACAAACAAGTAATTTTAGTTAGGATTGATCTTAAAATGGGAACTGGAAAGAAGTGTGCCCAGTCATGTCATGCTAGCGTTTCAGCATCAGATCTAGTAAGAATCCAAAATAAGCCAGTTTGGAAGAATTGGAAGAATACTGGACAGAAAAAAGTGGTTCTAAAAATCCAAAGTATGGATCAATTAAAAGAATTTATAGGAAAATTTGAATCGAACAAAATTCCATATTTTGTTGTTAATGATGCAGGATTAACTCAACTAACGCCAGGTACAACAACCGCTATTGGAATTGGGCCTGTTTTATCTACAGAAATTGATAAAATTACTGGAGATTTAAAACTATTATAATATTAACAACATAGGCAATTAAATTGTCAGATCAAGAAGCTGATACTTATAATTTTAATGGAAATGCTGAAATAGAAGTAGAAAAGTTTGTAGGAATTAAAGCTTATGCTACATCACAAATTGAAGGGATTGGGGGAGACTATAAACAAAATTTTAAGGATTTTATAGTCAAAGAAATAGAAAGTAATGGAAAAATCCTTGATATTAGGGAGGATTACAAATCTCACTCTTTTTCTGAAGAATTAAAAGATAAATATACGAGATTTAATTTAATAAAAGTAAATAAAGACACTTTCGAAGCTTTAAGACAGATAAGTAACGCCTTGAAAATTCCTTATAAAATGATAAATTACTCGGGATTGAAGGATAAACACTCCATATCAGTTCAAAAAATTTCAGTAAAAGGAGATTACATAGATATTCTAAAAAAATTAAATCTAAAAGATATTTTCATTAGAAATATTTCTCCCGCAAAGAAACCTGTTAAACTTGGAAGTCATTGGGGAAATAATTTTACAGTTTTAATAAGAAATGTAGAAAAAAGTGAGAATTTGAAGATTAGATTAGAAAAACATTTTAGTCTTCTGAGTAGATTTGGATTTCCCAATTATTTTGGACTTCAAAGATTTGGAAGTTATAGACCGAACTCTCATATTGTTGGACGATATATTCTAGAAGGTAATTTTAAGAAAGCTTTTGAAGAATTTGTATCAACTACTTATACCACTGAGTCTAATGAATCAAAGATCGCAAGGAGAGAATTCAGAAATACAAGGGATTTTGAAAAGGCTTATGAAAACTTTCCAAAAAACCTAACGTATGAGAAAAACATGCTCTATTACTTAATTGAAAATCCAAAAGATTATCGGGGTAGTATTAATACATTACACTCTGATTTGAAAAAGTTATTAATTAGTTCCTTTCAATCATATCTTTTCAATAAGATGCTTTCATTAAGGGTTGAGAAAGGCTTACCTTTATTTAAACCAATAAAAGGCGACGTTATTTGTTTATTAGATGACTATAATGGAAATCTCACATATGTGAAGTATAAATATGGGGGACTTTATGATAAATTCTTGAGAAAAGCATTAAATTTAAATCGAGCCGTTATAATAATGCCTATTATTGGGACTACTACTGATTTAGAGTCATTTCCATTGTTAAAAACCTTATTTGAAGAAATTATCAGGAAGGAAAAAATAGATAGAAATATTTTGTATAATACTTTGAATACTGAACTTGAGATGAAAGGGTCTATTAGAGCTTTAACTGCAAAACCTACGGCATTGAAATTATTAGAAATTACGGATGATGATCTTAATCCAAGAAAAACAAAAATTAAATTTGAATTTTCTTTACAAAAAGGGAACTATGCTACTATGTTAATTAGAGAGCTTATTAAGCCAGTTTAATTTCATGCGATACTATAGTTTCAATACCAAAAATATCAATTGTCTTTACTAAAATATTATAAATCCCAGATATATCATATTGATATATATCTGATTTTAAAGCTAATGTTCTAACTTTTGGCGTCCTACAGGAAAACCACATGTTTTTAAAAATGTTATTTTGAGGCACAAAATCCACAGCCCAATAATCAATCCAATCTGAAAAAGACTTAATGTTTTCTTTAACTTTATCTGATATTAAATCAATAAAAGGTATTTCATAATCAGTCAATTCTACATTGATCTTATTGTCATGTTGATGAATTTTCACATATAAATTGGGGGATTTATTGATAATTTTATTGTCTTGGGCTTTTCTTTTAAGAAGCTTATAGGCAATGGCGTCTAGCTCCTCCATTTTTCTAACTCCTAAAATTTTAAAAGATTGAGGCTTTTTCTTGTATATTTTCTTCCAATCTAAAATATCATTACTTTTATCTATGTTTAGTATTCTTTTCCTTGTCATATGAATCGCATGTTTATTTAAATCACATCCGATCCAGCGTCTTACAAGTTTTTCTGCTACAGCTAGTGTGGTACCTGAACCACAGAAAAAATCTGTTACAATATCATTTTTATTTGTTGATGCTAAAATAATTCTTTTTAAAAGACGTTCTGGTTTTTGTGTTGAAAAACCTTGATATTCTGAGGTGTTAGCCCTAATATAGGGAATATCACTCCACACATCTCTAGGGAAAATTCCTTCCTTTTCTACGTATACTTTCCTAGATAACTTTTTTCCATTATGACTTCCACCTCTGTAATAATATATACCTTTATCATCCTTTTTTAATGCATTTTTAACTCTGTTAGAGAATTCTTGATATATATTAGGATCATCTTTAAAAATATAATCATCAGATTTTGAGTAGAAAAGAATAGTATCATATGACCTAATAAAATATCTTCTTGTTTTTACTGAAGCTGCAGGATAAGCCCATATTATCTCATTTCTAAAATTATCATATCCAAAAATTTCATCCATTATAACTTTTATATAATGAGAAATATGCCAATCTAGATGTAAAAATATAGATCCACTATTAGTTAATAAAGATTTCATTAAAATTAATCGTTCACGCATAAAATCTAAATAGGATTTTAAACCTTCTTTCCATTTGTCTTCATAAGCAATATCATCTATATAATTACCATTCTCTCCAATTTGAATCTTAAGATTGAAATTACCTCCAGTAGCAAAAGGGGGATCGATATATATAAGAGAGATTTTATTCTTAAACTCCTCTAACAATGAATTCATTACTACCTTATTTTCTCCCCAAATCAGAAGATTTTCCCATCTATCATCCACTTTAGAATCTATGTTGATAGAGGGATATATATCGATAATATGAAATGGTTTAATTTCATTTGTTTTTGAAATAATATCCTCTTTTTCCACTTTGCCTTTCCATTTCAATTCAACCATAAATATAAGATAAGAAAGTAAAAATTTTATTTTTAATTTAATTTTAAGGAGTATATTCGAAAAGAAATTAAGAGTTGTTGGGCAAGTGGAACTTGATAATTTAGGAGATTGGAGAAAAACTCATTTCACTAAAGATGTAACAAAGGAACTAGTGAATAAAGAGGTTATTTTAGGTGGTTGGATTCGCAATTATAGAGATCTCGGAGGTTTAAAATTTATATCTTTACAAGATAAATATGGAGAACGTCAAATAACCTTGAAAAAGGGAGTTGTCACTGATGATCTCTTTGATAAGGTGAAATTAGGATACCAATATTGTATAATGGTAAAGGGTATTGTTAAAGCATTTAATGAAGCACCAGGAGGAATTGAAATTATCCCCTCTGAAATAAAAATATTAAATGTAACCCCTGAGAAGCTTCCTATAGATATGACTGGAGAAACTGTATCTGAATTAGATCTTAGATTAAATAATAGAGCTTTAGATTTAAGATCACTTAAAAATCAAGCTGTTTTTATAATTAGAGGAGAAATGCTTAGAACAATTCGAAAATTTTTGTTTGCAAAAAATTTTACCGAAATGACAACTCCAAAAATAATAGGTTCTGCAACGGAAGGAGGTACTGAGTTATTTCCAATTATTTATTTTGAAAGAGAAGCGTTTCTCACTCAATCGGCTCAATTATATAAAGAACAATTGAGCGGAGTTTATGAACGGGTTTTTGAAATAAGTGACTGTTTTAGAGCAGAAAAACACCGTACAAAAAGACATTTATGCGAGATTTTTACGTTAGATGTTGAAATCGCTTTTTCTACAATGGAGGATGTTCTTAAACTATTAGAAGAAATTGTATATAATGTTTTAAAAGAGATAAGAGAAAATCAGATGAAAGCTTTGGAGTATTTAGGAATGGAAAAAATATCTGTAACTCCGGAAATTCCTTTTCCAAGATATAAATATGAGGAAATTATAGATTTGATAAACACAAAATTTGGATTTAATATTGAATTTGGTGAAGATATATCTACTGAAGCTTATAGAAAATTAGGCACGGAATTATCAAGTTATTATTATATCACTCATTGGCCTATGTCAATAAAACCATTCTATATTATGCCTTCAAAGGATCCAAAATACAGTGAGTCCTTCGATTTACAAAAAGGGATGCTAGAATTAACTTCTGGAGGAACTAGAGTACACAATAAGGAACAATTAATAAATGCTATTGAAAATCAAGGTCTTAATTCAACTTCTTTCAAATCTCATCTAAAAGCATTTGATTTTGGAATGCCTCCACATGCAGGTTTCGGTCTAGGGATAGATAGATGGCTTACGATGATATGTGGATTAGAGGATATTCGGGAAGCTGTAATGTATCCTAGGACAGCTGACCGACTAACACCTTAGAATTGTGCACAACCTGGTGATGTAAAATGAGTAATAATTATATTCAAGATTATATTAAAGCAGGAAAAGGAGCTATTGCAGCGAAAAAGCTGGCAAGGAAATTAGTCTCTCCAGGAGAATCATTTTTAGAAATAGCAAACAAATGTGAAGCTGAAGTAATTAAAAACGAATGTGAATTGTCATTTCCAATCAATATGTCTTTAAATGAAATTGCTGCTCACTATAGCCCTCCAATAGATGATCAAACTAAAGTTCCAGAGAAAGGACTCCTAAAAATTGATGTTGGGTCTCACTATAATGGTTATATAGCCGATTCGGCATTTACTATAAATATTGATGAAGATCCAAAGCTTCAAAATTATGTTGAAGCAGCAAAGGAAGCTCTCGAAGCAGCTATTGAAATTTTCAATCCTGGAATTAAATTGTATGAACTTGGAGAAGTAATAGAACAAAAGATTCAAAATCGAGGTTTAAAGCCCATAAAGAATCTGGGAGGTCATGAATTAAAACAATATAATTTACATGCAGGACCATTCATACCAAACCACAAAGATAAAATGCACAATCAAATACTTAAACCTGGAGATGCGTATGCATGTGAACCATTTTCAACTTCTGGAGCAGGGAGAGTAGAGAATGGAGATCAATCGTATATATTCCGCTTTTTGAAGAAAGTAAAAAAAAATATGTCTTATGAACATTTAGGTTATATGAGTAAAATTGAATCTAATTTTAAACAACTTCCTTTTACTCCACGATGGATTGAAAAAAATAATCTTATCCCAAATAGCAAAATTCAGCGAACTATTGAATTTTTCATAGGTAAAAAAATTTTAAGTAAATATCCTATATTAGTTGAAGTTCTTAAAAAACCAGTAGCTCAAGAAGAACATACAATTATACTGGATGAAAAAGGGAAACGAATTGTTACAACAAAAGAATAATTTTAAAGAAAAATTATCTGCAGTCATTTTATGTGCTGGTGAGGGAACGCGACTTAGAAATATAACTAAAACTACCCCCAAACCATTAATTAAAATAGAGAGCTTAAATAATATTTCAATTCTTCATCATAATATTAATAATCTAATTAATTTAGAAATAAACCAAATAGGAGTTGTAATTGGTTATCTGGGAGATTCTATCCGTGAGTCTCTTTTATCACTAGAAAAAAATAATCAAACCATTCAAGATAAATTAGTAATTATAGAAACTGAAAATCAGTATAAATTTGGACCATTATATTCATTTTTATCAATAATCCGAAATAAAGATTTTTTCACATCAAGCAGACACTACTTAATAATTCCTGGAGATACAATATTCAATTATAATTTGTTAGAAGAAGTCTTAACTATAATTTCTTATAATTTCGATTTAATTCATAAGCATCCCTTTATTTTTTATAGAGCTATAAAATTAAAATCATTAAAAAAACTTTATAATAGAAATAAAATAATCTCTAATGCTGAAATTGAGGCTTTCGGTTCCCAAGTTATTTTAAGAAGAATTAATCAAGAAAAAATCAGAGAATTTTCTTCTCGGTATGTTATGAATCAAATTATACCAATTTCTATATTCAGTTTTGAATTTATTAATAAAATTTTAAATTTGAAAGGCACAATACACTTTAAAACAGTATGGGAAACTTTGAATTATATGATTGAAAGTGGAAATAAAGTACTTGCTTTTGAGATAAAATGTAAACAACATTTCTATGATATTGATAATAAAGTAGATATTAATAACCTAAAAAAAAAAAGAGGACAATAGGTGCTCCGATTATTCAATGTATAATTGATTCAAAGGAAATTGGAAATATTGATGTCCATTGAAGCAATTATGTAATCAAAGCTCCTATTACACATTTATCTTAATTTTGATATAAAGTACTCAAGTTTTTGTGTCTCGGGTACTACTATAATACATTAAAACTCTTAATTCGACAAGAATATAAGCATTAATGTTAAATTGTCTCATATACTAATATCGAATAAATTTGAGTATATGTGTGTATGATAATTAATATTCTGTTCCAACTTTCTAATTTTGAACCGTTTATTTATTATTCCAGCGTTAAAAAAGGAATGAAAGATTATAATCCTTGGAAGATATTTAGTTGACTTTTGATTCTAAGAGACCGAATAAAAAAAATTTGTTGGAAATAAAAACATAGTTCATCTAAAGGCAACAATTAAA
This sequence comes from Promethearchaeota archaeon, assembly GCA_019058425.1. Taxonomy (GTDB): domain Archaea; phylum Asgardarchaeota; class Lokiarchaeia; order Sigyniarchaeales; family SOKP01; genus Loki-b32. The sequence goes on along the minus strand of JAHPYZ010000025.1, from coordinate 20,989 downwards.
TCGGTGTAAAAACCGTTATTTTGTATCTAAATCCAATGCAAATTTGACCTATTGTCCAGATAATAATATGATAATTTGAGTATATAAATTTTATTATTAAAGAAAATAACAAAATCGTTGAGTTTTATGACAAAAAATTTTATATTTTTTTTCAATCTGAATTAAAATAATATAAATATTAGAAATTATATTATTTTTAAAACATGAGTGTACTGATAAAGATTGTTTTGTTTGGAATTGGCAATATTGAAGGTGAAATTATCCGTCATCTCTCTCCTCTTACCGCAGATGCTATAATTAATAAATTACCTATTGTACTTAGAGGAAGATATAGTTTTGGTTCAAAGAATTATTGGACGTTGCCTGGTGTTGAAATATATAAAGGAACTAATCCTAAATCTATAAAAAATGTTGAAAAAGGTGATATCCTGTACAATCCTAAAACTGATGAGTTAATAATCGCCATTGAAGATATTGAAATGCCAAATAAGGTAAATCGTGTTGGAAAAATTAAAACAAATCTTGAACTACTTTTGCAAGCCCGAAATGGGCTAAACACAAAAATCTTAAAGTTATAAGAAGAATATGGCGATTTCAAAGAACTTAACTACAGTTTTTATCATTTTTTATTTTTCCGTAATAAGTTACATTTTTCTCTTTCTATTTATACCTGATTTCCAGGACTTCATTATTAATTCAAGACAAAATTTAACAATAATTACACAAGGAGCGAATTATTTTTGGGCACTTATGATTTCTTTAGGAATTTGTTTTTTGGGCTCAGCATCAATAGGATTTCCTATCCCTTTTCCGTTCGTGCTATTTTCACTTTCTGATTCAGTTTATCGCAACTTTTCTAATTTAGGTTTAGAAATGACACAAATTTTACAATCAGTTCCTTTTTGGTTTCAAATAATCGGTCTTACAGTATTTGGAGGCTTAGGTAGTGCTTTAGGAGAACTTACTGGTTATGGTGTCGGTTATGGGACAAAGAGGTTAGTAGACCATAGAGATTCAGATCTATTGAATAATGTAAATGGATTTGGTAAATTGATCTTGAAAAATGAGAAGCGAACTCCCTTCTATATTTTTTTATTTGCTCTAACTCCCCTCCCCGATGATATATTATTTTTACCTTTAGGAATGATTAAATATCCTTTTTGGAAGTGTATTATTCCTGGTTGGCTAGGTAAGAATGTAACAACCTTATTTTATTGTTGTTGGCCTATTCTTGTGTCAATTGGCTTAGTAACCCAAGGAATCCAATCTAATGATAATTCAAGCGTGATAACAGAAGCTATTTTATTACTAGTTACTATAACTGTAATGTTCTTTATCATGTCCTTTGATTGGACCAAATTTCTGGAAAAAAGAAGTCAAAAGAAGCTTGAAAAAAGTAAGGCTCTTACTTCAGAATAAATTTATTCTGTATTATTATTTAAGCAGTTCTTACATACAAAAATTGTTTTTCTTTTTTTTTCAGAGTTTTCATCATAATATATTCTTTTATAGATGAAATTATTACAAATCTCACATACTGCTGGTGTTCTCGTTTCCGTTATCATTGGTCCTAAATGTTTAAATTGAGCTTTCATAACTTAAATCATTGATTTGGTTTGAAGCGTAATTTCAATATTAGAAATTATATCAATCTTTTTTCTATTTACTTTGGTATTTTTATTATAATAACCACGTTTCCTATTATCAAAAAAAGGGCGACTACCTAAAGACACGCTGGCAATTTCAATTCTAGGATACATACGACTTTTTAGAATTTCAGCTACTTCTACAGCGGTACTGATTTCATCCCCTTCCCCTTTAATTAATAGTGATTTTCTACCCCCAGAAAATGCAAAGATTGCGTCTTTAATCGATTTATCTTTATCATTTCTGTTTCTTATAATGATTGTAGTCTCATTAACCATGAATGAATCCTCATTCGTATCGAAATTCTATAAAAAGAAGCTTAAGTTAATTCTTAAATATTTATTATGTATATAAAATTTTACTAAAGTTCCTAATTTGAATATATTTTTCTAAATTTTTAAAGTTTGATAAAACCAAAACACAACTTTTTTATTAATCAGTCAAAATTAAATTTGATCGTTTATTTAACTCGTCTAAAATCTTGGAATATTCAGAACTTCTCTCTTCTAAATATTCAATAATTTTTCTTTCATTAGTATCTAGATATGAATATAAAGGGAAAATAACTTCAATTCGCTTCGAAAAATCATCCATTAGTTTATCATACCATTCGTTTGGTTTTTTTAAAATGCCTTGTATTTTCTTGGTTAATTTCTCCTGCTTATTATCATATTTTTCTTTTTCACTAATTCTATTTAGCTGATCTAATTCATCGTAAGCATTAGCTATAATGTTTTCTATTTTTTCTCTAAATTTAGGAATCCTATATGATTTTTTAAAAAACTCGGGATCCCATTCATATAAAAATCTTTCATCCTCTTCTGCTATATCCTCATCGGTTGTAATTATTATATCTTCTTTAGGTACTAATATTAATCCATAATTTCTCTGTATTTGAGCTAATGCCTTCTTGCGAAGCACTTCATCAATGTATTGTAATTCCTTTAAAGCTTTCTCTAAATTTTTATTGACTTTTTTTATGACTTTCTCAGCTTTTTGTACCATTATATTTTCTTCAAACTCATAATTTAGTTCTATTAAGTTATATGTAGAGGAAATCCCTAATTCAGGGTCTTTTAACCTTAAGCCCGCCATACCTAAAAAATGAGTATCAGATTCTTTTTCACAATGATCAAATATTAACCCTACAGCGTAAGGATTAGGTATCTGATATCCTAGTTGTGTCATACAGTCGATTGGGCTAAAAAAAAAGCCAAATCCCGGATGTGTGTGCCACCATCCTATGATAAAATCAGTTTTATCATCTTGAATAGATCTTTCGAAAACAGAAGCATCTATTTGAGCCATGTCTACATATTGTTTGTTTTCATATTTTACTCCAGCTCGGTCTCCAACCACCATTGGGATTGCATCTTTCACAATTACTTCAGAATTGTTTTCAATAGAACCTATTAAAATTCCATAAACTTCGCGCCACTTATCTGTTTTTATGTCATTATTAGCATATCTTGTTGCGTAACCTACAATTCTCTTATAAGCTTTTAGAGTTAAAAGAACTGGTGTGTGAAAGGGATCTTTTTTTTTTCCTTTTTTCATTTTATCTAGGATATGGTTAAACTTGTTCTTCAAAAATTTATTTCTTATTATATATAGAATTTAAACAAAGCCTAAATATTTAAATTATATTCAAGAAAATTTTTCTTTATAAATGATAGTTATAGCGATTACAGGGCAACCGGGATCAGGAAAAACAACCGCAATAGATGCTATAAGAGATTTAGGTATAGTAGTGTCAATGGGAGATATTGTTCGAAATGAGGCAAAAAAAAGGGATTTAATACCTTCTGGAATAAATTTAGGTAAAATTGCTAAAGAAATGCGCATTGAAGCTGGTCCTACAATCATAGCTGAAAAATGTGTGGAATTAATAAAGAGTAAAAAAGAAGAAGTCATTTTTATTGATGGAGTTAGATCTCTATCTGAAATAAATGTATTTAGAAAGTTCTGGAAATTTCCAATTATTGCAATAATTGTTGATAAAGAAATACGATTTAATCGGCTTTTAGAGAGAGGTCGTAGTGATGATCCAAAAACTATTGAAGAATTAATCGAAAGAGATACAAGAGAAATTAGATTTGGATTAGATGAAGTCCTGAAAAATGCTGATTATGTAATTAAAAATAATTCAACAATTGAAGATCTAAAGAAAAAATTGAGAAAATTAGTGATAAAAATTATTAAAAACCATTAATAATTTAAAACTCTTATTTTAAATAATCAGCAATAATTTTTGCTAATGAAACCTTACACACTTCATTGTCAATTGAATCCGTCCCAATAATTTCATCAGCTCCTGCTTTTATAATCCGATATTTTGCTTGTTGTAGTAGTAGAGCATGTGTAGCTACAGCGAAAATCTTCCTAGCACCGCTTTCCCGTGCTATCTTTGTTGCAGTTGCCATTGTTCCCCCTGTAGCAATGATATCATCCGCAATAACAACATCTTTTTCATTAAGATTCGAGCTCCCACTCATTTGTATTTCTCCAGTTTTCACATCTCTTTTTTTCTCAAACACTTCTACAGGAATATCCTCACCAAAATGTGTTGCAAATGCATTTGATCTTTCTATAGCTCCTTTATCTGGAGCAACCACTACAATATCTGTAGCACCCCGTGCCTTAATATAATCTGCAAGTAATTTCATTGAATCAATATTTATCGCTTTACATGTACATTCATTCAATATTATTGGAGCATGTATATCAACAGAATAGAGTTCATCTATCCCAAAATAGTTAAGCATATTGATAACTGCATTTGCAAATTGACTTTCTCCTGGTCTAAATATTTTATCTTGACGTGCATAGGCTAGATAAGGGGCAACTACAATTATTTTTTCAGCACCCATACGTTTAACAGAATCAATCATCATAAAAAGTTCCATTAAACGAGCATTTTGATCAGCACTAGCACTTGGACCCATTGATTGTACAATTATAACTTCTTTACCGGCGATTAAAGTTTCATTTTCTATGTTAATTCTAATATAGTTTTCACCATCTGGGAACTTTTTACCTTCTGTATTTATTGAATCAATACCTAAATCTTCTGCTATCCTAATACCAAGAATTTGTGATGCTGGTCCAGCAATTAATATTTTTTCCATAAGTCTCACCCAATATTATGATAATTGATAATTTATTTATAATTTCTTTTCTTATAATTTTTTCAAGAAATCCTTTACTTTTTCAAAAAGTTCATCTCGATGACCCTTAAATGAATGACCACCAACTTCATATACCAAAACATTCTCACTTTTTAACCCCAAATGCTCTTTAATTTGAAGTATATTTTCAAAAGGCATTCTGAGATCATCTTTACAATGTGCTATCAGAATTCTTTCATTATTTAAAGGATTATTATCTATAAAATATTTAGGGCTCATCTTTTTTACAAGATCATCTGATATTTTTAATTGAACTGTTGAATAATCATATCTTGTACAAAGAGCAATTAAGATTTTTGCTCTCTCATCTATAAAACCATGAGTCAATATTATTGCTCCACCATAACTCCTTCCAAATAACGCAATTTTCTTACCTAACAGTCTCTCTGTTTGAGTTTCTATTATCCAACTTATAACTTCGTGAATATCTGAAAAAATTTTTGGTGTTGTTTTAATAAAATCAAAACTATGTGTTTTTTTTAAATGCTCTCCATGATCTCTATAATCATATGAGAGTACATAATTTCCAGCATCTGCAAATCTTTCACAGAAAGCTTTTACAAATTTAGTTCCTCGATGTGCTAAAAATCCCGGTAAAATTATTATCCATGGAGCTTTTAAAGGAGTATTCGAAGTATAGTAAATTGATCCCTTCAGTTTAATATTATCTGATTTTATTGGAATATCGATGTTTTCAATTTTCAAATCTATCATTATAAACAGAAATCATTTTTCAAGTTTATATTTTTTAATTACATTTTTCAATGTATCAATTGCTAAATAAGTGCAATGTTTCTCATCATGAGGTATTCCTTTTAGGGCAGATATTATATCTTCGGATTTTAAATCTTCAGCAAATTCAATAGATTTACCAATAAGTAATATTGTCATTTGAGAGCCTACTGCCACCATGACACCACATCCATTGGTTACGAAATGTGCATTAGAAATAATATTTTTCTCAATTTTTAAGTATAAACCTAAAAAGTATTGTTTTGGACCACCTCGCTGTTCTTCATATACAGTTATTTCCTCAAATGGTGGTTTTCCCCAATTTTGAGGATTATAATAAAGACTTACTATTTTCTCATTGTGGTCTTCGATTTCTTTTTGTATTATTTCCTTTTGCATTTTATTAACTAATTTATCAAAATCCTTTGGCATTCTCTTGTCATTTATAAAGGTGTTATTGATGTTTTATTATGTGTTTTTCTAATCCAGCAATATCTGATGGTTTTCTTTGATATTTTTTTACAATCTCAATTATTGATTTGTTTAATTCAAGATGTTCTTCAAGACAACTCGTCTTCTCCAAAAATTCCTCGCCACGTCGTATGGTTGCGGTGTTTTCTGTTACTTTAATTAGCTCAGTTGCAATTATACCATTGATATAAATTAAATCTGCAAGCATATTTTTAATATACATTAGAATTGAAGTTTGTTCAGACATAATAATAAGAAGATTGCTTAGAATAAAAAGAGCAAATATTTGCAAATGAATTCAAACAAACAAGAATGGTTAGGTAATAAATGCTATAAGAGTATAAATCGAATAAAATACAGATCCTAATATCAGAAATAATATAATACTTATCCTTAAAATGAAAGTTTTAAACAAATCATCTTTCAAGACTTCCTTTGGAAATTCCCTTAAGTTATTGTAAAACTTATGAATTATACCTTTGCCATTAAATTTTAAAGTTATTCGGATTCGATAAAGAATAGATGGTGTTTTAAATTCAATCACATCAATAGGAAGACATACGTATAGTATTACAAAAATTAAAACAATTCCCATATAAATAGTACTAATTATATTATCAGTAATAACAGAAATTGAATTTACTAGTGCCCAACCTTGTATTTGTTGAATTGTTAACATTACAAGCATAGATCCGATACCAAATATATCAAAAAAATCTAATTTTCTAAACCACTTTCTTACTTTCACGTATTCTATATTATGAGCAGTGATATTATGAAATTTATAACTAAAATTTCTCCTAAATTTAAAGATCTTATGTTCCTTATCATAATAAAATTTATCCTCTCCCTTCCTGCTGAAGTCAAAGGAAAAAGATTTAATTAATAACATTATACCATACATTAATGCAGCCCACCAATATAATGGTCCAAATAAGATCATTTGGGTTAACATTACTATTGCTGATATAATTAAGAATAATCCAAATATTAAATCAAATAATTGGAAATGAGTATCATTTACATTAGTAAAACTCGGATTGTTTTCAATTCCCTTCTCTATTCCACATTCAAAAAAGTTGCCAAATTCTTCTGGTAATTCTAATCGTTTTTTTAATTGAAAAGGAGAAAACCACATTTCATACAAGTGAGTTTTTGTAGCAATTTCAAAATAGTATTGTTGGGATAAGATTAGTAACATTAAAGCAATTATTTCTAACAGAGAAATAATTAGAAAAGTCCATGATAATACATAATCGGGTCCCGCACTCTCAACAAAAAACAACGGAATCGCTGTCATAAGCTGAAGTACAATAAATGGTAAGATTAACATTACCCATCCAAGTTTTGGACCAAGATGGTTATTTTGATATCTTAGTGCTTCAATATCTTTCTTTGGAATTTCTGTTAACCAAGGACAAAAAGGGCGGATCTCATAAAAAAAGTAAAAATTTTTTGACTTTGAAAAATTACCCCTAAAAGGGCTTATAATGAAATAAAGAAATAATCCAAAACCAATACTTAATGCTGGAAGTCCTGTCACATAAAAAAAAGAGGGGCCCCCTAGAACCACAGCACTCCCATATGTGACATTATGGCCCACATCAGTTCCAAAGATTAGGAGTGTTAGAATACCAACAAATATAAATATAATAGCAGCGAAAAATCGAGTTATTGCTATTGAATTAAATTTTAAGTTAATTTCTACAGGTTCTCTTAATTCACTTAATTTTTTCGTAGTTAAAGAATTCTCTCTTAGATAATATGGTGCAATAAAAAATTTAGATGTAATAATCATCCCAAGAATAATAATTAGAACGTCGATAATAAAAGAAATATTAATATCATCAATGCTTATTCCAAAATCCATCCCCATTAAAATTAGTAAAATTCCAATAAAACTTATGAAAATTCCAATAATTAGAAATGTAAATCTAAATATTTTTTTAATTGGATGATTTTCTTTAAGTTTATCAATTTCTTTCTCAGTTAAAACGCTCATAACTCTCTTTTTTTTAAAGTAAAATCAATTATTATATTGTTAATTTCTTTCTTTAATAAAAGTTTAATTTTCTAATCTTACTAAGAATGGTGGAAAAAACTTAGATTATAAAGATTTCCATGATGGTTTATTATCATTATCATTAATGATATTTATCTTTTCATTGACTTTTATGATTGGGTCAATAGTATTAAAACCATACATTAATTTGATGATACAGGAACGAGATTTAATTATTTTCTTATGTTTAATTAACATTTTGTTTTCTTTGTACTATTTATGGAATGCTTTGAGATTAGAAAAGATTTTTAAGTTGGAAAATAAGAACATAATTATATTTGGAAAGAGGATTGGAGTTATAACATTATTATACATCCCACATTCTTTTTTATTTGCCTCTCTCTTTTTCAGAAATTTACACAACTTAGAAATGATAATGGTCTCTCTCATTTTTCTGATGGAAATTATGATAATTGGATTAGTTCTTAAAGAAGTCTATGATTTACTTTTTTTGGAGGAGACTCGACGAGATTTTGAAATAGACACTAATCGTGAAAAATATATAGAAAAAGAAAAAAAATCATCAATAGGAATAGAAGAATAAAATATTATATAATAATATGGAATGTCTTATTTTTTAGCTAATTTTTCTATAGCTGAGTCAATCATTTTAAGTTTTGTAGAGTATTTTTCCATGAGCTCTGCAAATTTATCAACTTCAATCTCATTATTATCTTTTAACAATTTTAGCTCATTAATAGTTCTTACAACTCCCGCTTTCTTATCAATCAATTTTTCTTTTTTGCTATAGGGAATTTTTTCTTCCAGTTTCTTTCTTTGGTAAGATTTAAATCGTTTAACATTCAAGTCTTTAGGTACAAATTTAGTTAAAAATATGATACTCTTTGGTACAAATGGAGCAAGATTCTCTGGAATAATGATGATTGGTTCAGGATCTTGTATTTTTTTTATATCTTCATAATTGAGTTCTTCAAAATCAATTTCTTTTAAATTATCCTCAACTATTGATAAATTTAATTCAACATTTTCTTTTTCTTCACCTGAAAGTGAAAGGTTGTTTAGCATTTCCTCCCAGATATCCTTTGCTTTTATATAATACCATCCAGCTTTTTGTTGCAATTTTTTAACTTTTTCCTGATTAATAGTTGTAATTGAGGATTCTAATGAAGCTCGGGCTTTAAGAAAACATGCTTTCCCCATATCATAATGGAATTGAGCTCTGATTTGCTGTTTCCTTTTCTCTTCATGCTTTTTCAGATAAAACAATCGTTTTGATAATAAACTGAGACCCGCATACAATTTAGAGGAAAAATAAATATTATTATTGTTTTCTTCTCGTAATGCAGCAGTACTTTGAGCAAGGATTCGTGACTCTTCAGATTTTAACTCTAAATTTTCTGAAGTGATTATTACTCCCTTTTCATTTTGGTGTACAACAGCAGCACTGAAATAAGCAGCAGTTTTATATATTTTGCTACATTCAGTCATTGCTATAATTGCATTCTCCCATTCTTCTACTTCTTCATATTTTTCAGCTAATTGGGAATAAGCTTTTGCCATAACCCATAAAGCACGTGCACATTCAAACATAATATCTTGAATTTCTATGTCTTTATTTGCTATAGCATCATTAAAAATTGGAGTGATATCTAAATTTTTTAAAATTTCTTTATGGTTTTCATTGCCATAATTTATATTTAAAACCTTAGTATATTCCAGAATAAGATTTAGATCGTCTAAATTAAAGCTCTCATCTTCTTTTTCTAAGGCACTCTCAATTTTTTTTATTGAGAAGTGGAGGTATCTAATGCGTTGCATTACCTCCTCTGGAAAAAAAGTCATATTCAAATCTTTCAGTTTTTTATTAAATTTGAGTTAATTATGATAATTTAATCATCATTTTAAAACTAATCTATAAAAACATTTTAATGTCCGACCATTCTATAAAAACTGAATCTTGAGATTTTTAATTAAAATAAGATGAAAGATAAGATTTTTATTTTCGAATATATTTCTGGCGGAGGTTTGAATAAAGTTAATATACCAACTTCCCTTTTTTGCGAAGGATTTAGCATGTTAAGATCGATCATTGCTGACTTTAAAACTTTAGGATTCGAAATATCTACATTATTGGATTTAAGAGTTTCTTTCTTATCTAAATTTTTACAAGCTGATGTAATAAGAAATGTAAGTCCATACGAAAATTATATAAAAGCTTTTAAAAAGTTAATGAAAGCATGTAAATACGTCTTTATCATAGCTCCGGAAACTTCCAACATCTTGTATGAGTTAACTGATTTGGTTAAGAAATATAGTAAAAAAATATTAAGTACAAATCTCTATGGGATTCAGAATGCGACATCAAAAATTATAACTTATAATTTATTTAAAGATAGAGGGATTTTAACTCCAAAAACTTATAGAATACCATATAAAGAGGACTATTTAGACAATGATTTCATTTTTCAAAAAACTAAGACATTAAAATACCCTATTGTGATCAAACCTGAAGATGGTGTAGGGGCAGAATCGACTCATTATTTTGAAAGAGAATCTCAATTAACGAATTTTCTTAGTAACTATAAGATGAATTCAAAAAATAGAAGTAATTATATACTTCAAGAGTATATTAAAGGACAGGATTTTAGTATTTCCTTGATACGGAATCAAAATTTAAATGAGATTCCAATAGTTATGGGTGTTAATTCACAAGATATTATGATCAAGGGATCCAGATTTGAATATTTTGGTGGATATACACCTTTAGAGAACTATAATGAAATCATTAAAGAACTATATATTTTACTGAAAAAGATAAATCTCCTAAAAATAGAAGGATATTTTGGGATAGATATCATAAGAAAGTATGATAATTCCTTCAGTTGTATAGAAATCAATCCTAGGTTAACTACATCGTATATTGGGTTAAGAAATGTAGTTAATGTAAATTGTGCAGAAATAATTTTCAATTCTAGATTCAAATCTTTATATAACCCTGAAATAAAATTTCTACATCATTCTCGTTTTACTCGTCTTGACTTTTTTTATAAGGATTTTGAAAATATGGAAAAATATTATGAAGAAGTAATGCCAAAACTTATAAAATTAATCCCAGAGTTTGTAACTCCCCCAATTTCTCTAGATAATTCCAGAAATTTCTCATGTTTTATTGCAACGAAATCAAATAATTCTCTCTCTTCGAAGATAAGAATGAATGAGATAATTAGTCACATGAAAAACCTAAACTTCAACATTTCTATACCAAGAACAGTAAAATTATCGTAAAACCACCGTAATGAGTTAAAAGTGAAACAATTAGACTACTCTCAATTTTTAATCCTTTTTTAGCACATAAACTATAAGATAATAACCAGAGAGACCACACCTGAAAAATTATTAATAAAACTTTATCAATTAAATTAAAGATACTAATATTTAGTAGATCTGACCATTTGAAAATTATATGGAATATTAGATAAAATATTAAAGGAAATTGAATGATTGCGAAAGAAATCAAGAAATTCAATGTATTTTCATTCCTTTTGTAAAAAAATCTGGATATTCCTTCTATTATCATGAAAAAGACAAAGAAATTTAGAATAAAGCTAAGATATATTAAAACTTGGAAAAATAGAAGTGTATTATTATTATCAATAAAAAATAACAAGAATGAATAAAATCCATTTAATCCACATAGAAGTGTACCGATTGTCAATAATCCTAAAGATATAATGATAGAGAGCTTTTTATCTTTCTCTTCAAACTGAATGAACCTTTTTGATGAGATCCACATCAATTTGCGTAATATTGGTGATTTAAATTCTCTATGAGTAAAATCAGGCGATTTAATTGTTTCTATGTTATTTTTTAAAGAATTATAGGCATATACTCCCAATTCTTTCAAATAATATTTCTTATCTTGTTTTTGTTCTACTAGTTCTGATAATGTATCTAAATGATGATAAATAGTTCCTGTACTCACTCCAAGCTTATTTTTAAGGTAAGTAAAAGTGGTAAATTCATTATCTCCAATGATCTTTATTATTTTTCGTCGGATTTCATGACCAAGCGCATAATAAAAACTTGATTCAGCATCTTGGTTCTTGGACTCATCACTAGTATTATTTTTTTTTCTAGAAATAATTAATTCCCTTTTGTCTGTCTTTGTTTTGAATATAATATATTAATTATATTAAAAAGAACTAAAAGAAATCCCGTAACTCCTAAATAGAGTCCAATTCCAGAATTTGATAAGTATTCACTTTCCTGAGAAATATAATCAATGAAAAATATCAACATAAAGCCTAAACCGACGAAAGATAATATAACCGATTTTATATTTAACTCCATCCGATAAATAACTAAAGAACTGGCAATGAGACAAATGATTCCACTAAGTAATGGAAATAAGAGTAAAAAGGAATCTGCTAACTCTACAGTAGTGGTGATAATATAAATCTCAAGTAAGTTATAATTGGAAAACCATGAAAAAAATTCAGATATTATTAATAATATCGAACCAATTAAACCTAGTATCAATGAATTTAAATATTTCTTAAGTTCCATAACAATTCATACAACTTTTTCCATTAAAATTAAAAAATTATAAAAACTCAAAAAGAATAATATTAAAATAAATTTTGAAAATATTAATTTATTTTAGAAATTAAAAATAAATTACCTAATTAAAATTTGAGATAAAATGACTTCCTCATCTATGTCAGAAATTGAAACTGAATCCCCCCCATTATTTAATTATTTAATGGAAGAAATTCCTTTGGAAGATATCAGAGATTACGCTTCACTAAGAAGAATACAATCTATAGATTTTCTTAAAGGATTTGCAATTATTTTTGTAATATTAGCTCATACAGCTCAATTTTGGCTTGATTCTAACTCTATATGGCTTTTTGGGCTCCTTTATGCTTTATTGGATATTCTTGGGCCTTCTTTATTCGTATTCCTTTCAGCATTAAGTGTAATATTTAGTATTAAAAGGAAGGAAGGAATTATTCACCCAAAAATTATCCGGAATCGTATTTTTACTCGAGGAATTGTAATGATTATTATAGGAATGCTTACAAATTTAGTAGGGGTTGTAAATGGGAGAGTTGTTTTTATTGTTTTTGGTTGGAATATCATTACTTTTATCGGATTCACTCAAATCTTCTCCTTTTATATTTTAAAACTTAAGGTAAAATGGCGAATATTAATTGGATTAATAATAATTGTTTTTTCTCCTTCACTAAGAGCTTTTCTTTATGTAGGAAAGGAAGCAGGGAACCCCTTCGCTGTTTTTTTTCATTATCTAGTGACCTCTCAAACACCTCACCTCACTCTTTTACCATGGATTTCCATTTGTTTTATTTCTACAATATTTGGTGAATACATTTTTAATGCAATGAATAAAGGAACAAGTGATGCTTATGTAGGGCTTTTTCGGATATTTTTAGTTTGGGGCATTATTTTTATTATTATTGGGATCTTTGCTCCACTGCCATCGTTTGGTTTTGAACTACAAACAGTTGATACAATGGTTGGAGGACTAGACGAATATCCCCATTTAGATTTGTTATTGAAAGCCCAAAATCAAGTTTTATTTGAGATTCCAGGGATGCCATTGTTTTTAATAAGAGGTACCAGTGCTAATATGTTTTATAATCAAGGAGCTGCATTAACTATAATTGCAATATTCTTCTTTTTAATTGATATTAAGAAGAAAGATAATAATCTCACTAGAATGTTCGTATATTACGGTAAAGTCTCCCTAAGTTTATTTTTGATACATTTTTTGTTTATGCCCTTATTTTCTTCACAATTAAATATACCATTATTTTTATGCATCAGTCTTTCATATATTGGATTCTTAGGGATTTTTATGTATATTTGGATGGAGTATGCTAAAGGTGTGGGTTCACCTGAGTGGTTAATGGTTCAAATGGGCCGAATCGGTCAAAAATCAGGTGAAGCAGTTAAGAAAACGACTAAAAAAGTGTATAATAAAATTAAGAAACGTGAAAAAGTAAAGAAAATGGAAGATTTCATGAAAAAATTATCAAAAGATAGCGAAAACGACGAAAAAATTGAATAAATTAGATATGATGTCTAATGTACAAAACACGTTTATTCTTTTTAATAGCTTTTATTGTTAATGCATTCTATTTAATCCTAACATTCATTTTTTTCTATTTTTTAGATAGTCCTTTAATGAGTATTAATGAGAATGACTATTTGTCTTTTTATTATGCAGGTAGAAATGCTATTGAAAATTTACCTAATCTTTACAACTCTTCACTTTCACCATTTCCATTCAGATATTTACCACTTTCAGCTTATTTTTTTACTCCTTTTTCTATTTTAGGATTGGAAGTTGGTTATTTTATATTTCAAATTTTCAATTTCTTTTTAAACCTTTTATCACTCTATTTAATGTATAAAATCATTCAGAAATATATAGATTTAAGATCCGATTCCAAAATTCATTTTGAGTTGAATAATTTCAAAAACATATTTAATAATGGCGAAAATGAATCTGTCCTCCATCAGTATGGTATTTTTCTTATAATGTTACCTCAGTTCATGAATTATTTTTTAGGGCAAATTAATCTTATAGTTCTATTATTCATTCTCTCTTCTCTTTTATATTTCCTGAAAGGAGGAATTAAGAATGACTTAATAGGAGGTTTCTTAATAGGATTAGGTTTATTATTAAAACCAACTCTTATTTTAATTTTACCATTTTTAGTAATCTTAGAATACAATAAAGGAACCAAGAAATTCATGTTTAATATCAAAGCAACTGCGATAAGATTGTTAGGCTCTCTAGCCTTATTATCAATTTCAGGACTTTATTTTTTTATCTTCCCTCAAATGTTTACAGATTTTATTGCTGTAAATCTCACAGGAGAATATACATATACAACTGAAAGTGGTTTAGATATCAATCCTTCTTTCAGTTTTACTAGAATTTTTTTGATTTTCCTGGATTTACTTAGTGTAAAAATTAATGGTTTTTTGATTTTTATTGTGATTACATTGATATTTCTGATACCTACTTATTACTTTTATATTCAACATTCGGATCAACCTAAAAAATTAATCAATGGTTATTTGTTAGGAATAATAATAATGCTAATCGTCTATTTTGATTCTTGGCCTCACCATATTGTTGTTTTGACGCCATTTTTAATATTTTTTATTCTATTTAATAAAAATTTCAAATATTACAGGTTATTCAAATATCTACATTACTTATTAGCAGTATTAATAGTCGGATTCTGGGGGATCTATTATTTAACTTATCAATTTTTCCCATTTAACGCAGGAGGTTTAGTATTAATAGTATTATTGTATTCTTGTGTAATATTATATTATATAAACCAAATTAAAGAAAGTTATTAATAAATTTATTATAGCCTTTTTTATAAAAACGCTGTTTGTACTGAGGATGGTCAACAATAATTATATCAATAAGGTTTTAAATTGTTCAAAATTCAATAATTGTAATATCAAAATTTTACTTAGGGAAGTATCACTTTCCTTATTTATAAGAAAAATTGAGTAGAATTAGGAATGTCAATAGTAATTGAAGAAGACTTAAACAATGATATTAGAAATAATACATCAAGACGTATTGATTCAATAGATTATGTTAAAGGATTCGCAATTGTTTGGATAGTACTAGCTCATGCAGGCCTCAGTTGGTTTGATTCCGATTGGAAATACGTTTACGGATTAGTTTTTGCCTTTATGGATGTTCTAGGACCTTCGTTATTTGTTTTTCTTTCCGCTCTTAGTGTAGTTTTTAGCTATAAAAGAAAAAAAGGAATGATTTCAGAAAAAGCAATTCGTAACGGGATTTTAACAAGAGGAGTAGTAATTATGGTTATAGGAGTGTTATTTAATCCTGTCTCTTTAATGACAGAAGGTAAAGCTGTAGGGTTCCCAGCAAATTTGTGGGGTTGGAATATTCTTATGTTTATTGGATTCTCTCAGATTCTTTCTTATTATGCTATAAAACTTAATAAGAAGTGGCGTGCTGTGATTGGGCTTATTGTTATCTACTTCTCTCCATGGATTCGAGATTTCCTTTATGAGGGTCGAGAAGCAGGAAACATAGCAATAGGTATCTTTCATTTCATTATAACATCTCCACTTCCTCAAGTGCCTATATTTCCATACTTAGCAGTGTGCTTTATTTCTACAATATTTGGGGAGTTTCTTTACGAAGCCATGATAGAAGGGACAAAGGAATCATATTATAAGTTATTTCGAAGATTTTCCATTTATGGGATTGTATTTGTATTAATGGGAATATTCTTATTCGTTCCGAGGGGTATTGCTTTCAATATATGGGAAACTGGATTGTCACGAGTGATTCCTGCCCAAGACCCGAACCTCCATGCTGCTCCGGGAATAATAGTAAGATCAGAATACTTACATATAGATTTATTGGCTATCGCTAATCAGCAAAGTTATGCTCATTTTGATGCAATGCCAATCTTTATGGTAAGATGTACTGCTCATAACATGTTCTACAATCTTGGCATTGCTTTTTTACTTATTGCGATATGCTTTTATGTTATTGATATAAAAAAAAAAATGAATGATGTCATAAGGTTAGTTTTATTTTATGGAAAAACTAGTCTTTCTCTCTTTCTAATTCAATACCTATTTCTCCCGTTATATACTGGTCAATTTTCAATAATATTTTTACCAATTGCTTGGGTTTGCTATTGTGGCTTTCTAGGTTTACTAATGTATGTGTGGTTGAAATATTTTGACGGTGTTGGTTCACCTGAATGGATTATGAAGAAAGTCGGTAGTATGGGAAAAAAAAAAAGATAAAATTTCAAGAGAGATCTTATTTAGAGGAACTTAAAACATAATAAAGCTATATTATAAAGATATAAATATCTTTAAAAGATAATATGAAATAATAAGCGATGAATTAATTTTTCATTAAATTCATTATAGCATCTTCAGATCATATAAAAAACCATTAATAAACAAATAAAAAAAATAAAGAAAATATGGAATACATGCGAGGAAATTAATAATGAGTCCAGAAACTCAATTTAAATTTAAAATTACTTTATTTGGTCCCGGTGGAGTCGGTAAAACATCTCTTTTGTTAAGATATATAAAGGATTATTTTAGCGATGATTTGAAAAAAACAATAGGAAGCAATTTCTTAATTAAAGACGTAGAACTCGAAGGAAAATCCATTCGCCTGCTTCTGTGGGATATTGGTGGTCAACCACAATTTCATAAGTTAAGAACAATATATTTCAAAGGGAGCAATGCCGCTTTGGGTGTTTTTGATTTAGCCTCTAGTCAAACACTCCTAAAAATTCCGGGTTGGATTAGCTCAATTAAAAAAACAGTTAAAAAAGCGATACCTATGATTCTGTTAGGTAATAAAGCCGATTTAGAAAGAGAAGTAGATAAAATAGAAGCAGAAGATACAGCTAAAAGATTAAATTGTGACTATTTAGAGACATCAGCAAAAACGGGTCAAAATGTAGAATTAGCTTTTGAAAAAATCGCAAAAGCATGTATTGAGGATATTGGTGTTTAAGAACATCAAAATTTTTCCTTAAGTCTAAATAATTTTTAATTTCTTAAACTCTTCAAGTAGTTCATCCAAGTTAGTATATTTTAAACCAATGATACCTAATTGTTTTGCAGATCGTATATTATTCAATCCATCATCTATGAAAACAATTTGTTCTGCTTTGCAACCTGCTTTTTGAATCGCATATTCAAATACCTTAGGATCTGGTTTGATTAAATGAATTTCATGAGAAAGAATTAATTCATCGAAATAATTCAAAAAATCCCAATTTTTTTTTAAAATAAAATCCCAGTGGCTTGAATTTACATTAGATAAAGCAAGTAGCTTATATCTGTTGCTATCTCGTATTTTCTTGATAATATCTATAACTTCTGAATTAATATCAGATATAATGCTATTAAATGCTCTAAAAAACTCAGTTTTATCTACCATACATACTTGGAGTAGATCACAAGCAAGCTGATAAAATTCATCATCAGTCATATTCCCTTGATGATAAATATCAGACTGTCTAAAAAATTCTAACATTATTGGTGTTTGGGGTTTGTTTAAAGGAGATTGCGTAATGATACTATTGTAAAAATTTGAGAAATCTAAATCTACAACTACTCCACCTAAATCAAAAATAATAGCTTTTATTGACATTTTTGCCAAAAAATCTTTGAGTTATTATTAGTTTAGCGTCTAAAATAAATTCTTGTAGAGAATTTCCTAAATGGTACTGGCAATTTATATTTTGGGAAATTAATTGTGTCTTCTTCAAGCATTTCAAACAGTTTATCTAACATGACATTATTGAATTGCTCAGATGTTTGCTTTTTTGGCCCAAAAGGTTTATTTGTTAACCTTCTTCTTATTGAAATTGTTTGATTTTGTTGTTCCTTTTTTCCAATAATTAATGTGTAAGGTATCCACTCAATTTCAGATTGTCTTATTTTCTTTCCTACAGTTTCCTCTCGATCATCGAAATCTGCTCTAAAATCTTCCCCATTAATGATATTAAGCAATTTTTCAGCATATTCATTCTGTTCATCACTGACCGTTATTATTCGAATTTGTATTGGTGATAACCAAGTTTTAAACCCAGGAACAAGTTTATCTTTATTTCTGATAGCAGACTCGATTAAACCCCATAAAACTCTTTCTATAGCACCAGTTGGAGAGTTATGAAGAATAATAGGATGTTTTACTTGACTATCAGTATCAATGAAAGATATGTTGTATTTCTCTCTTTTAACACCGTCCGTGTCAAACATATATTCCAACGAACTTTCTACATCTATTTGGTTAGTAGCCAATGTAGCGCTCTTTCCATGTGCTGAAAGGACATTTCTTTCAAATTTTAATACGTAATAATAATATCTATCTTCCCACAATTCTAATAAAATAGGATATTGTTCTGACTTGATTAAATCGATGATCCAATGTTTGTTTTCTTTATAAAATTCTTGAGTAACTCTGAATATAACAAAAGTCTTTATACCCAAATCCTTTTCAAGACTTTTGATTAATTCATATTGCTTTTTAAACTCATCAATGGAGGATTCAATATCTTTACACATGGTATGCATATCCGGCATAATAAAAGCTCGCAATCGTCTTAAACCGCTTAGTTCACCTTCTAATTCGCGTCTAAATGCATACTGTTCATATTCATATGCTCTTAAAGGAAAATAATGAGGTTTTAAATTCATTTGAGAAAATAAATCAAATAGAAGGAAATCACACGCATATCTTAATATGTATCTATCACTTCCAGATTCAACCCAGTAGCTCCTTGCTGGAAAACGGGCGGTTTGTGCTGTTAATTTTTTATTTTTAACAGTATACATAACAGGAGTATCAACAAGTATCGCCCCAAAATCTATTAGTCTATCTTCTATATAATTTTTTATGAGATTCTTCATAATGATTCCCTTTGTATACCATCTAAAGTTTCCTGCATCAGTGTTTGGATCGAAATCTAATAATTCAAATTCTTTCATAACTTTAATATGAGCTGGTTCAAAAGCTTTTTCAGTCAATCTTGAGCCTAATTCAGAATTTAGGAATGCATGAAAATCACTATCTTTAATCTCTTCTGGCACTATGACTTTTTGATTTTCGTCTAAATTTAGAGTAAGTTCTTTTCCTGAAGTTGTAATTATTTTAAATTCTGAATTTTTAACTTGTTCCTCCGGTTTAATAGCTAATTTAACATCTCTATACATCTCTGCGACTTCATGACCTAAACAGTTGATTTTAAATGATTTATACCATCCAAACGGTGAATAATTTGCTTCAATACCTCTCTCCTCTAAATTCTTAGCTATCTTTGGACAGACTTCCTTAGCATTTTCTTCATTACTAAGAAATTTACTTAAATGTGCCCATGGATATACTAGAACCTTGTCAACACGATAATTATTTCGATCTTCAATAAGTTCTAAAACTTTTCTTTGTTTTCCTTTAATTTCACCACTTTCAATCTTTTGGTTATAATCTCTAATTTCTTCATTTTTTTTTCTTAATCTTTCAGGAAATCCAGTAATTTGCAATATCGCATTCTCAATTTCTTCTGCACCCTGTCTAGCAATTAAATCCGTATCATATGAGTCCTGATCTTCAACAGAGACAAAACAAACAAGAATTAATCCTTTCATTTCTATAATATCCTCAGCAAAATCTTGAGGAGTACTTGTTGCTTCTTTATTCTTAACAACTTCTACATCTTGGGAATGAATTAATACTATTTTCATAATGAACCATTAATTTAATCTTGTAGTAAATACGTTATAATAAATTCTATATATTTTTCTTACTTTTGATATATATTAATATTCAAAATTCAAATTAATTATTACTAAATTATAGTCTTATTATAATGAATCTTAAAAAAGCTTTTTCAGAAATAACTGAGTTATTAGAGATATTATATCAAGATAGAGAAGCGATTTTGAAACTATCTCGCGAATTAATTAGAGATTGTAGTATTGCTATAAAAAATATTCATAGAAAAGAATTTGATAAATTTCATGAAAGAATTAACAAAATAAAAATTAACCATAAGAATTTAATCAATATGGTTAGTAAAAATCCTGGAATCTTTTTCAAATATTTAAAAACTCCAGAACAAGAATATGTTGAATCAATTGTATTTTACTCAATTATTAGTAAAAAAGAGATTCCTTCACCTTTGGAATTAAATGTTAATCCCTTAAATTTTCTTTACGGATTAGCAGATGTTATAGGAGAATTGCGAAGATATGCCCTAGATAATATAAGGAACTCTGATATTAAAGATTTAAATTCTATATTAGAGAGTATGGATGAAATATATACAAAATTATTTACAATTGATTATCCTGCTGG
>JAHPYZ010000024.1 GCA_019058425.1 Promethearchaeota archaeon | reverse complement strand
GCATTTACATCCTCTCATGATTTAGTTGAAGGTTGGCCTTTTGGTACAGCTATATTCACTCAATGGCATATGGATGGAGAAAAAGTAGTGCTCTCCTCAGGAGGAACAATTTATCCAGATTATCTCACAACAGGAACCCTTACCATTCCACATTGGGGTATTAATAACCTAGTGGCAAGCTATTCTCATTTGTTACCTGGAGATTTTATTTTGATTAGCGATGCTGAAGATCCAGATCCTAATGGTGCGTTTACTCTTAATTGGACTGATTCTGATGGAGCAGATAATTACTCTCTTTATATGGCCTACGAACCAATTACATATGTAAGTGAAATATATACTGAACTATCTAAACAAGATGCAATTTCACCAGTTTCTCTTTCTGGATTGATGATTGGAGAATATTATTTTGTAGTTGTCGCCTATAATGAAACAGGTCAGAAATTTTCAAATAATCTCCATGTATCAGTTCAATTACCACCATATCCTCCTGGAAATTTCACACTTACTAGTGATGCTGGTGATCCCGATACTGATGGTGCTTATAATCTTATTTGGAACCCTTCTGAGGGAGCAACAAATTACTCTGTATATGCCTCAGTGAATTATATAACGGAAATAACCATAGGTGTTGTGAATTTTGCGTATCAATCTGCTATATCCCCATTTGCGATTACTGTTCACTCAAGTGGAGATTTTTATTATGTAATTGTCGCCCATAACCAAACAGGTCAGACTTTTTCAAATTGCATTCAAGTTACTGTACTTTTAACAGAAGATACAGTTCCAGAAATTCCAGGATTTAATTGGGTGCTCCTTTATGGTCTTGCGTCGCTCATTTCATTAATTTTAATTAATAAATACCACAGACGAATCAAATATTGATGATTTCCTTTTTTTTTTATTTATACATTTAGTCTTTTAAAACGGTTAAGACAATTTTTATTAAGAATTTTAACAGTTCCTCATCAGAACTAAATCCATAATTATCATAAGTATATTTATGTATTATTGCTTGAGCGATTACATATAATTGCTTTTCCTTACCTTCGAGACTAAGATTTTCATTTGGGAATTTTTTGATCAATTCATTTATTTCTTTAATGAATAAGTTCATTTCATCAGGAATTTCTTTTTTTAAATCCATTTCATCTCTTAATTTAAGATAATAATCTAGATTTGACAGTATTTCGCTTTCCCAAGCTGCCATTGTAAGACGATATTTTTTATGGAGTTTAATAATTAATGATAAATAATAAGACAAAGCTTCTTCTAATGTTGAGAAATCCATATCCTCTCTAAAACCTAAAATTTTTGCTTCTTCCTTAAAATCTTGGGCTATTTCTCTAGTGAGTACCAATAGAATATCGATTTTACCTTTCGGAAAATGATAATATAAAGTCCCTACACTAATATCTGCTTTTTTTGCAATCTCAATTATATTTGTATTTGCATAACCATTTTTATCAACTAATTTGTTAGCTGTTTGAATTATAAGTTCCTTTGCCCCATATTTTTTCATAATGTATTTTTTGCAGTATTTTTAAACGTATTTAATTAAATAATGGTAATTAAACATTATAAATATTTCGAATCGAATTCGATTCGATAAACTTAAATATGGTTTTGACTTTTATATCATCATGAAAAAATAGTTTTAAATGTGATTTAATTGAATGAAAAGAATTCTGAGCCAAATCCTTATGTAAAATTTATTTTTATGTATATTTTCATAGCTTTAGCTTTATTTCTTCCGGCAGGGACAATATTTTGGCTTCAAGGGTGGATCTACTTAATAGTAATGATTACTTTTTCAACATCTTTCATTACTTACTTAACAAAAAAAGATCCAGAATTGCTGAAAGCTAGAGCGAAGATAAAAACTACAGAAAGATGGGATAAAAAGTTAAGTATTATTGGAACACCTTTTTTCATATTATTGTATATAATCCCAGGTTTTGATGCAGTAAGATTCAAGTGGTCAAATCTTCCCTTCTATATTTCTATTATTGGATATATTGGTATGATAATCGCAATAATTATCTTTCTTTTAGTCAGTCGCGAAAATACTTATCTTTCAAGAGTTGTGGAAATTCAAGAAGAAAGAGGGCATAAAGTTATAACAACAGGACCATATCGAATAATAAGACATCCAATGTATTTTTCTGTTATAATTCTCTATATTTCGCACTGTTTAGCTTTAGGATCAGTATTCGGATTGATACCATGTGGTATTATAATAATAATGATAATTTTCCGCACAATTCGCGAAGATAAAATGCTTCATGAGCAACTTGAAGGTTATAAGGAATATACTCAAAAAACTCGGTATAAACTAATCCCAGGAATTTGGTGATTAACTACTGTCTAAAAATAAGTAAAGATGATAAGAGTCTATATTGATCATAATAAAACTTATTAGAAATAACAAATTTTACCTATTTACTAAATAACTATATTTACTTTATTCTCAAGAAGGTAATGAAATAGGTGAATTGGAATGGCACATAAAAGACCTTGGCACTGTTATAGTAAATGGAATCGCAGACCCTTTCAATATAAAAGATCATCAAATCGTAGACGTGAATATGCCCGAGGTGGTGCCCAAAGCAAAATTGTAAGGTTTTGGGGTGGGAATAAGGATATTGCGTGGGAGGATTGGGAACTTGTTATCGGACTTAAAGTTAATTCTCAAGTTCAAATTTCCTCGAACACTCTTGAAGCAATTAGAATTACGATTAACGGTGTTCTTCAAAGACAACTTGGAAGACAGAATTATCGCCTTCGAGTACGTCCAAAACCATTCCAGAAAATTAGAGAGAATAGAATGTTAGCATTTGCTGGGGCTGACCGAGTTCAATCTGGGATGCGTAACTCTTTTGGAAGATCTACAGGAGTATGCGCTCGAATTAGAGCAGGACAAGTTATTGTTGATGTGGGAACAAATTTAAGAAATCTTCCATTAGTAAGAGATAGGTTAAGAGTAGCATCAATGAAAGTACCTAGTTCTTGTCAAATTGTAGTATTGAAATATAAAACTCCAGAATTATTAAAACAATCAGGATTACCCTTATATGATGACAAGAAGAGAAGAGAAATCCCTCTTTACGAGTTAGAATTAGCTACAACTTAAATTGTCATTATTTTTTAGGTATATATCTCTCTTTACTAATTATAAATTGAGATTAATATTTATAAAAAATAAAAATATATTATTTATAATTCATCTTACATAACTTGGGACTAATCTAAAGAATTCCATAGAGAATTGGAGAAATTGGTATCATAATTATAATATCGTAAAATATATACAATCTTAACATAGAAAAGGATTCTTTAAAGTCACACTCATAAAACCTTCTAATAATCAAAACTCCAAAATATAAAGTTAAACCAAAAAAAACTACATACAATGCAATCAAGATAAAAAATAAAAGGTTATTTAAAACTACTAAGTTTGATAAGCCTGAAACAATCAAAGCAGGTATGATAAACAATAAACTACTAGTAATTGTATATAAAAAAATTACAATGAATGCTTTCTTATAGGAAGTATCCCATTCATATTCTTTTGCTATCATTCTAAAAATTAAAGTACCAATTCCTAGAAAAATTATTAAAATTATGCATTCCCAAAAAATAAAGATATAATTCATTTTATTTTCCCCTCTAAATTCTAAATTTGGAAAGATTAGTATTCTGTGATATAATGAAAAATTTTGGTATATAAATTTAACTTTCAAATTTAAATCAAGAAAAAACTAAAATATTATTATATAATTATTAGAAAGAAAAAGTGCAGTTACTAAAAATCTGGACATTTATGGACCTCGATAAACTCCTCTGTATTGAGGGGTAACTGATTTTAGCTTTCATCCTAATATTACAGGGTATTTCTCAAAATAGATTTGATACAATTATTTGAAATGAAATGAATATTTTTTTTATTCATTTTGATGGTCTATGAAATACTTAAATAAATCTAGATAAATTATAAAATATTATAAAGTGTTAGTATCAACAATTTTATAAATATAAAAATCATCTGAATACTTAATTTTGAAAGATCTCGAACCTTTCTTTAACCCAAAAAGTATACTAATAGTTGGTGTGTCAAGGAAAGCATATACCTTTAGTTACACTATTCTTAAGAACCTTTTAGAAATTTTTTACAGAGGAAATTTATATATAGTAAATCCTAACGCTGATGAGATATTAGGAATTAAATCATATCATTCACTAAATGAGTTACCAGAAATCCCAGAACTAGCCGTAATAGTCTTAGGTAAGAAAATTGATGAAATTTTTGAAAAAGTGGCGAAATTTGGAGTTAAAAATATCGCTATTGAATCAGAGTTGAGAATTGAAACTGAAGATCCAATCTTAATAAATAAATTAAATATGATTAGTGAAAAATATGGTGTATCCTATATGGGACCTTCGATGATTGGGATCATTAACTTTAATAATAACTTTACTACCTCTATAATTCCTGTAAGACAATACCTTATGCGAAAACATCGGAAAATAAAAGAAGGTGTTAGTTTTATAGCACAATCAGGAGGATTAGCTGGAGCGATGGGTTGGTGGGCACCATCTCAAGAATTACCTATTTCTAAGGTGATACATTTAGGATATGGATTTGATATTAACGATGCAGATGTCTTAGAGTATTTTAAAGAAGATGATACAACTAAAGTAATTTCTATTTTTTTGAGAGAAATCACAGAAGATATTATCAGAGCCGTAAAAGATATTGCACCAATAAAACCAGTTCTATTTTTTTATGTAGGAAAAGATGAATCAAAGGAAAATGACTTAATTAATGCTGGCGGAATTGCTGTTTTAAACTATATTGAACTTTTTGATTTTGCAAAAATATTTCTATGGTGTCCAGAACCTAAAGGTGTTAATTTAGGGATAATTGGTCCTAGCTCTGGAGCTATTTATTTAATTGTTAAAGAAATGAGAAACCAAGGATTGTCACTTGCTAAAGTGAGTCAAGAACATAAAAAAATCATTCTTGATAAAGTAGGAGGATCTACGTGCAATTTAGGAAATCCGGTTGATTATTGGCCTCCTGAAAAGTTTGTAGGAACAAAGATTTGTGAAATATATAATACATCCTCTAAAGCTTTGCTTAAAGATGAAGCTGTTGATGGGTTAATTTTAGCACTAGAATTTTTTATCGAAATTGAATTTGATTTTAACATTTTTGCCAATATTAAAAAAACATTTCCAGACAAACCATTAATTACTGTTTTAATTCAAGCTGAACATGATGGAGCTAAAAGAGTTATTAAAAATGCTTCAGAGTTAAAAATTCCCGCCTTTGAGAATGAAATTGAACGAGCAGTTCGGGGATATAAATTACTTTTTAATTGGTATTCAAAAATAAAAAGGAAATAAAAAACTAATTTAAGAAAATTTCTTTAAGTTCTTCTGGAACTTCATCAGATTCATTCATTAGAGAGAGAGCATATACGGATTCTCCACAATTACATTGCTTTCCTTCAAATAAGTAAAATTTGAATTGATCTTTCCAATTACAAATCTGAACAGTACTTACTTCAGCAATATCTCCACATATACAATAAATTGCTATCTCTTTTGAATAATTTGGGATAATTTCTTTGAATTCTTTTGGAGCTTTACTAAACTCAGAGTTATTTAACATATCATTAATCTTATCAGCATATTTATCTTTTAATGTTGGTACAAAATGACTTATGACTCCATCTGTACCTTTCATTTCTGAAAGCACGATAAAGTTTTTCTCCATTTTCTCTGTTTTCTTTTTTTCAGGGAATAAAGGTTGTTGATATTGTTGAAGCGTCTCTGGTATTGGAAATGGCTCCACATCTGCAGGATAATCAAAAGTATAAAAATATTGCATAGTTCCTCTTATATTTTTTTGATTAATTAATGTTAGGTTCTCATAATCTCTACTATGAAGTACAAATTTGATCAATTGAAGAGGGACTTTTAATTCTATAAGCCTTGATCTAACATTATCTAAAGTTTCACCCGCGAAATTCTTTAAAATCATAACATCTTCGCGATTTTTAGTGTAAATCTCATTTTTATTTTGTTCTTTAAACGCATACCATTTCTTAACAACACTACCTTTAATTAATTGAGGTAACATACAAAAGACACAAAGTACGGGAAAGAGAACGAAAATTGGTAAATTAGGAATAAAAGCTAATCCAAAAATGGCAGCAAACAAAGGTAGTGTGATTATTAAGGTTAACTTACGCAATCTTTTATCCATTGAGCCTTTTATGCCTTTACTTAAAGCAAGTTCTTCTGATTTACTTTTTAGCTTATTTACAATATTAACGATTCCTTTTGATTCAAAACTCTGTTTTAAAATTCTATCTTCTTCTCTTCCTTTACTAAAATCCTCAATATTTGTTGTAATTTGTTTTATATACTGGTTTAAAGTACTATCTTTGAATATAAAATCTAATGTCTCTTCAGAAAAATAATCTAAAAAGCGTACAATAAATAGCTTTTTCTCAACATTTTGAATATCTGTTGGACCTAGATTAAGAGCTTCCTGAATAATTTGACCTTGCGTTTTTCTTTGCGGTCTAGCTCGCTTTTTCTTTTTTTCTTCTCGACTCTCCGAGCTCTCAGATTTTAACCCTTCATTATTTTCAGTGTCCGTCATAATGTATTCATAACTTAATGTTTTAAAATTTAAACTATGTAATTATTGACCGATAATTAACTTTTGTAAATTATTATACTCAAGAAACATCCTGAAAACCGAAGAAAGTAGATATGAAATTTACTCATACAAAATAGTAAGATTTAATCGTAAAAGAATTCAATTTTTAAGTTATAACCAATTTTGAAATCGAATGAAAAGTTAAATTTCACCTTTAATTATCGATCTTCAGTTTTTCGCCAAACCTTTTGTTAATTGGATTGTGGTAATTTCAATTGGATTTATTTTCCTATTTTTAGGTTTAACCCTTTTTACAAATTTAGATACACTTATCATAATTCAAATAATCATAATATTTACCTCTTTTGTATTGGTATTTGCTCTTATCTATATCGCGATAAATGTTATTAAAGCATATAGAACTCCGAAATCTTTATTGGAAGATGAAAAAAATGAGCTGAGAGATTTTATACGCGTATTTTCAAAACCTCAGCAAATCACGGAAGAACAAGTTCAATTTTATAAACAAAAGAAAATCTGTCTTGTATGTAAGAGTCATATCTCACGTATTAATTATATGTGTCCCGAATGTGATGCACTTTATTGTATAAAATGTTCGAATGCATTAGGTAATTTAGAAAATGCGTGTTGGGTTTGGAATACTCCATTTGATGAATCACGACCAATACAGCCCCATGAAGTGGTTGAAAAAGCCTTAGGCCTAGAAGAACAGATTAATGCTGAGGATACGATATCAGAACCACATAAACCTTCAAAAATAAGAAAAAAGAAACTAAGATAAGTAGAAAAATTAATGTAAGAGGAAAAAAAATGATATTGATGATTTTTTCTGTATTAGGTGATTTATATTTTTTGGTAGCACTATTACTTCTGGTATTTTTAATAATTCCTTATTCTGTTTTAAAATTTTTAGCAATATGGGTCTATAGAGATGCGAAAAGAAAAGAAATTAATGCTGCGACATGGGTTTTAATAGTATGGATAATACCGTTTTTCATTGGATTTATAATCTAATTATCAGTTAGAAGTAAATCAGATTCAATTACTTCAAGTGAAGATACCTCTGCTTAATAGATGAAAAATCAAATTATAAAAAATAAATATTAAAAACAACAAAAACAATATTTACCATATATAAATAAAATTGATAGGTGCGAAAAAAAATGAGAATTTCAGTAGAAGATTCAAGAACAGGTAAATTAATTAAATTAGATGTTAAAAATCATCACCAGATTGAAAGAATAGTTGATATTATTATAAAACATATGGGTATTATAAGCGCAGAACAACGTTCATATACGCTTGTCCTCAAGGATCAAGAGTTACCAAACACTATAACCATTGAAGATGCTATTCATAAATTTGGGTTACAAGAAAATGACAAGCTTATTCTATGGGCTAAAGTTATTGGTGGTAGCTAATTTAACATTCAACTTAATCTTAATTGATTAATCATCTAAAATTATAACATCCTCTTCTTCATCCTCTGTCTCCTCTATTTCCTCTTCGGTAATATCAAGTTCTTCCTTGATATCAGCCATAGATCTGTTTTTGAATAATTCTGCTGCCTCTAGGCATGTTGGATAATTAAGAGGGTCGTCTGGATTGGGATTTTCTACTAAACTTTTAAGGGCTTTAGTGGTAGTCTCTAAATCAGATAATCGAGACCATTTTTTCAATACATTGAGACAAATATAACCTGTACCAGAACCCCCAAGTGGATTTTGGACAGGATGAATATTAGGATGAAAGATATTCGATATCCAAGAAAAGTCAATTCCACCAGGATAGGGAAAAGATCTATTTATTTTTAGGAAAATCCTATGAGATCTCAATGGGGTAAGTTCCCCTTTATTTTGAAGAAGGCCTAATGCCTTGATGTTTATTGTAAATTCAACGCTAGTTTCTCCTTTAACAATTGTATTCTCTTCTAGGACATTTAATTTTTTTATATTTATGAGTTCATTTTCAATTCTATCTTTCCAAATTTCATAAGGTAGTTCTGGCAATTCTTTTACCCCTCAATTTTAATTTTTATACATTTTATTGATTTTTTATTTATTATTTTTTGTGATTTTTAAAGTTGGAATTTCTAATTTATATTATCTTTTCTCTCATAAGAACATGTCCAACATTCAGGATTCTTTAATTTCTCAACAACTCTAAATTTATTTAATAATCCATTATAATTGAGTTGTTTACCAATCAAAGGTTTACCTATTGAAGAATTCCATTCACCATGTTCTTTATAATAATCAATTCCTAAGATAAATTTTAGTACTTGTTGTGATTGAAGGCCTCCTATAATTGAAGTTGTTGTTATTATTGTAGCTATCTTAGCAACAGTTTCACCTTTTTCACTTTGAATTTCTTGACCCGTGCATGAAAATTTTTTCCACATTAGATCGAGATCCGAATTAGATATACTACATTGTAAACACGCAGCATCTTTCTCTTTAGAATAAACGGATTGAATACTACCAAAGAATTCTTCAATTCCAGAATCTACAAAAGGAACACCATAGAAGTACGCATAATTATTTGCTTGTAGTCTCGCCTCAACGTTATCAAGGCATGAACATATAACATCAGACTTTTTATATAAGTCTTTATCAATATCATTTAAATCCTTTTTAACAGCTATAATTTCCGTATCTGGATTTAACACTTCACATGCATCTTTTACTACATCTACTTTATACTCTTTATTCTGAGCACTTTGTCTACTAAAAAGTACACATCTATTCAAGTTTGACATATTTATGAAATCATAATCTATAATTATTATTTTACCAATTCCAGTTAACACCAAGTTTTTTACAACCTCATTTCCAGTGGCACCAACACCGATAACCATAACTGTTGCATTTGAAATCTTGTATTGATCCCAACCACTAATACGTTTTTGGCGATCAAATTTATCCGAGTCTATAGAATCAACGCCATAGACTTCATAATCCACATTTTTTTCTTTACTTGGCATATAAAAAATATTTACAAGGTTAATTCGAATTCAAGTTTACAACTGCAAAACTTATTTCTTTATAACCCTTTTCTGAATTTTTATCTAGAGTATAAAATTGGGAATCATCTTTAACTGGATCGACAACTAATGCTACTTGGTATGATTCAGGAAAAAAGTATTCTTGAGTTTTTACATCTGTTGTCGATAAAAAACAACCAAAACCTGGATGTGAGTGCCACCAACCTACTATTCTTAAACTATCATCTTTTCTTTTTCTTTTTAGTCGTTGGAACTTTTTATCATATTTTCCTGCTGCACCTTCTATTTGAGATGTAGAAAACTTATCACTATGGATTGCTCCTAAAAGAAAAAGAAGTTCCTCGATTTTAACATAGAATATATCATTCCATTTCAATATATGTCCAATTAGATATCCAAAAATTTCGTTTGGAAAATTCTTACATAATAGCCTTATCCTATTCAAGACATTTACATTAATATATACGGGAAATACAAAATTTTCTTCAATTGTCATTATAATTATAATTTCTTAATTTCTTTTATTGAGCTTATTTGAACACTTTCTTTATTTTTTAATATAGATATTTCTAAAATTTGTCTTATTATTTGATTAATTTGATCTCTGGAATCTTCTTGAATAGCTGAAAAGCCGAATACCATTAAGCCGAAAGACTCACTAATTTTACTTGGCTCAAACGCAGAATTAACAGAGTCTTGGAAGTTAGCTAATATATAAAAATCTACAGTTGATACTCTCTCTTTCAATCGTGAGTATAAGCTCATAGTTCGACTCAAATTACCTGCACCTGAGTTGGTAACCATACAAATTATATTTATAGATTCTATTAGAGGTTTATATTTACTGTAATTTTCTACTAAATCATGGAAATTGATTTCTCTTAATATAAACTCACTAATTCCTTGTAAATTAGAAATTTTCACAGTTTTTTCAACGATCTCAGTCATATCATCATCTAATTCTAACACAGTTTCTCCCGGGAATAAATCCATAATAGTTTTTTTTCCAACGCCAGTCTCTCCCACCAATAAAATTTTGGGGGGAATGATCATATGACTTTCTATAAAATCACTGAATTCTCTAATTTGAGCGGTTTGATCTTTTTCTGTTCCCAATCCTTTTTTAAATCGTTTGAAAAACTCTTCTTTTATTAATTCTAACTTAATTCTTACTTCTTTTTCAGAATCATGGCTATCTGTAGTGACTATAAATACATAATCTTGATTACCATAGGTATAAACAAAATTAAAATTCTCAAAGTTTATTGATCTTATATGTCCTCCTTCAATCTTTTTACTTACACGAGTAATGAGCGTTAGAAAACTTACAATATCGTTGTTTACATGTTCAGAATCAAAAAATGATTTAAAATAGCGTACTACCCCATCCATTGTAATAATATAGATATTCGAAATCATATCAGACTATAATCTTACGCTAATTCTTATTTTTGACTATACTTTTTCTTATGTTTTTAATAAATATATGTAATATAATTATGTAAACATTGGATATGTTCCCTTCTTATTCTATAATCTTTATTACTTTAAACTTGTTTACTTTCTATTTTTTCTATGATTGAAATTTTTAACATTTCATTAATTATTCCAAGAATCTTCTCTTTAGCTTCTTTTTTAATGGCACAAAACCCATATGTTTTAATTCCCAACAGATCTTCTACTTTTTCTGGCTCATATGAAGTATTCTCTAAATCTTGGAAATTGGCTATTACATAATAATCAGCTTTCTTTACTATTTTTTCTAATTGAGAGAATAGTCTCTGAGTTCTGCCTAAATTACTTGCTCCAGAATTAGTAACAATGCAAATTATATCGATTGAATCCAATAAAGGTCTGTAAATTTTTGAATTTTTTATTAGATCTTCAAAATCAAATTCCCGTAAAACAATCTCATTTATTTTCTTAAAAACAGATAAAGGGATAGATTTTTGGATGATTTCATTCAAATCTTCATCCAATTCTAACACAGTTTCTCCCGGTAATAAATCCATGATTGTAGTTTTTCCCACACCTAGTTCTCCCACCAATAAAATTTTTGGGGGGATAAAGATATGTTTTTCTGCAAATTCATCAAAAACTTCAAATCTTCCTGTTTCACATTTCCAATTTTTTAAATCATCATAAAATTGTTTAATAAACTCAATTTTCATTATTTCTAATTTTTCTTGCGCTTCTTCTTCTGGATCATCAATCTCTGTGACAATAATAAACATACATAACTTTTCATCATCATAGGTATAAACAAAATTGAAATTTCTAAATTTTAATGACTTTATTTCTCCTCCGCCAATCTCCTTTGCAATAGTACTAATTGCTGTGAGGAATCCGCTTACTAAATCGTAATCCATATCATCACTACCAACAAAGGTCTTTGAATAACAGAGTACACCATTGGCCATTATTATGAGAATTTTGGATATCATTTTGAATTTCTAATTTTATACTATTAATAATTAATTTAATAATAGAGTGGTTTATTATTTAAAATAACTGTGCGGAATTATCATAGTGAATGAAAGTTTTCAATTTTAAAAATTGTGAAATTACATGAACGAGGAAGAAAAGGATTCAAATTCAAATGATCATGAGCCAACAATAATATCTTCAGAAGATCGAGAAATTAAGGAACAAAAACCTCCAAATGATAAAATTATTAGTTATAAACTCATAGATGAGAATAATAATTCAGATTCTTAAATATATTTACTAAATTTTAAGAAGTTCATAGATATTTAGTCAACAAAAATAATAATATCATCATCTTCTTCTTTTTCAGGTTCATCTATAATTGAGGTATAAAAAAGAAATTAAAAAGAAAAAGAGTGATTTTAGGCAACGTTTACAACTTGTGTAACTTCTGGAATGAATTGTTTGAGAGCTCTTTCTACTCCAAAAGTTAATGTTTGTTGAGCATGCATACATCCAGCACAGTGTCCCATTAGTCTTACTTTTACAATACCATTATCTTCTACACCAACTAATTCGATGTCGCCGCCATCCATCTGTAATTGAGGTCTTATTTTCTCGATAACTTGCTTTACTTTTTCTACATCCATTATAATCACTTAATAATTATTGTTAGTATTCTTTAATATAAAAAACACAAATAACCTTTTAAAGAATTCTTTTTATATTTTATTAATATTTATCTATTACAGTTATTTTAAACATGCTTTTTACTGTTAGATCTTTTAAGTAAAAAGCTTATTGAGTTACCTCATATTTTTAACTCTAGAACAATCTGAAAAGATTTGAAAATGGATATAGAAAAAATTTGGAATGAGCGTAGCTGGACTAAACAGGCTCGTGATATTATAACAAATATTAGAAAATTCCCTGAAGATGCTAAAGTAATTTTGATTCTTAGGCATTCTCAGAGGAATGAACCTAAAAAGTTCAGCGTTAATGCAGACTTGAATTTAACTCCCCAAGGTCGGAAAATTGCTTACCTTTTTGGCAGTAACCTACCAAAAAATAGATCAATTCGTGTGTTTCACAGTGATGCTGAGAGATGCCAAGACACAGCTAAGGAGATATTTAATGGCTTCAAAGAAATTGGTGGTGAAGCCGTTTTGAAGGGTTCTTTCAAACCTTTATCTCACATAGGAATTCCTGTTAAATCCTTTTTCAAGGAAAATGAAAAATATGAGATATTAGAGCTTTTTTATCGATGGGTTGCTGGAGTTTATTCTCCTACACTTTGGACCCCATTAATCACTTATAGTCAAAATGCTGGAGTACAGATGTTAGAGAAAATTGATAATGCTCCAGAGAAAACATTAGATATTCATGTTACGCATGATTTACATCTTATGGCTTTAAGATTAGGATGGTTTGGATTACATCCAGATGGAAGATGGGTTGACTATCTTGGAGGATTTGTGTTTTCGCTTTTAGAGGATCAAATAAAGTTATTTGAGTATGGTGAATTTAAACCAGTAGAATATCCCTATTGGTGGAAAAACTCTAAATTAACCTAAATTAAGTATTTTAATTATCGAATTTTAATTAAAAATGAAAGCTGAAGAATTTATAAAACAGTTGAATGATGTTCAAGAATTAATGCAAAAAGAGAAGTATAAAGAAGCTATAATTTTAATCGAAAAACTTAGAGAAATAGAAAAAAATGCCGATTTTGACTATAATCTTGCTCACAGACTATATCAATTAGATTCAAATTGTCGTTCCCTCTACAATCAACAAATAATACTTACAATTATCAATGAATTATCGAAAAAGTACAGATCTATTAGGTTTCAGGAAATAAATCAAATTCTAAGAGCTAATAATAAGTTAGATCTTACTGACGATATACTTCGAAGAGAGATTGAGCTTTTAATATTAAGAAACCAACTACAAGGCAAAATTGAAAAAGATAATATTGTCTTATATTCTAGGTAATATTGGGAACTATTGATTTGAAAGTACTAATTCTTCTTGTTCTTCTATTTCTGCTAGAAAAAGTTCAGCAATTGCTAACCATTTGTTTTTTGATTCAATATCGCTAGTAATTTTACTTGTTAATTCTTTTCCCTTCTTTAGATTTTCAATTGCTAACTCAATATTTTCAAGCGTTGAATAACAAATTCCAATTTTTAAATAGGTCTGGTAGATAAACCACTCCTTAGGATCAATTTCTATAGCTTTTTTGAACTGTTTTATTGCTTTGTCATATTCTTTAAAGGTTATTAAGATTTCTCCGTACGTATCATAATAAATTCCTTTTTTTGGTTCGCTTTCTGTTAGCCTCCGAAGAATCCCCAATGCCTCCCGTTTTTTCCCCAGATATGATAACCAATACGCTTTATAATTAAGAAGAGAATTGTCTCTAGGATATTTTTCAAGTAATTCCTCAATAATCTTCAGTCCTAATTCTATATTCTTATCCTTTTTAAGAGCATATGCCTTTTTTATCATAATATCAATTTCTTTTTCAGGAAATAACGCCCTCATTTTCTCTAATACTATTAATACATCGTTGTACTGGTTAAAATAGAGTAGAATTCTAATTTTTGAATTATATAATTCATAGTTATTTGGGTTCTCACTGATTTCTTTATCAATTTCTTTAATTCTCTCTTCGTATTGGGATTCTAGGGTTTCAGAATTCTGTGATAGCATAATGTCTGCCATGTTCTGCCATATTATTCCTTCAAGTTTATCATAAGTTTCTTTTAATTCTTCTTTTATCTCAATTTTATATGCTAAATATTTAATATATCCTGGTAAAAATTCTCTTAATGATTCCTTGAAATGCTCGTTGAATATTGTTTCGCAAATTTCTTCAAGAATATCCTCGATAATAGAGTCAATACTCCCAGATCTCCCAAATTTTTCTAAATAATTGTTTGCTACAATATGTTCTTCAGTGATAGCTCGAAGGATCTTCTCTAATTTTTCATTTGAATGAAAATAATAATGTTTATTAGGAGAAATATCTAATTTAAAAAACTTTAAGTTATATAAGTCGCTTTCTACGATTTCATTTACCCAAAAATCAAGGATTCTCTTTTTGATTTTATAAAATCTCGAAAAATCCTCAAAAGATAGATAATCCGGATAAAAATGAGGATGATTTATTGATAGAAACAGTAAAATTTTATGAAAATCCTCTTCCTCTTTTAAGATTGTGTCAACTTTTGAATAGTCTAATTTTAACACGTTATTCAGAAATCTAAATTTGACATGGTCATCTGTTATTTTAAATTTATTAAAAAATTGTGAAGTCTTGGTAGTAATTTCATCAATTCGTTTTCTTTCTTCTTCTAAAATAGCCTGTCTGTCTAAATTATATTTTTGTAGGATCCTCGAATATTCTAATTTCCCTGATTGGGTAATAATATATCTTTTGTTTTCTTTAATGATGAAACCCTTTTGAATCAAGAAACTTAGACTTTTTGATAATGAAGATTGATTTATAGAGAACGGCTCTTCAAGAAAAATAGATCTTTTACAAAAACCATTATTATAAACCATCCATAGAATCCAATCAGAATAATTCCTGCCCCTTTTCAAGATAACTTCAGATGGATAACTTAATATTCGTTTCGTTTTGCCTTTTGATAATTGATGAAATCTCATTTCTCCGTCTGGAGTTATTCTGTATTGTCCTCGCGAATACTTTTCTATGTATCCTTTGAGAATTAGTCTTGTAAAATGACGTGATAATGTGGAAATAGGAATTTCCACTGGCTTCTGCTCAAAATTAGACCATTCACAACTTTCATTATTTGCTAACATCCAAAGAATTATATGGTCGTAATCCTTTCTTTGCAGTTTTGAAGGATTAAGAATCTCTTCTGATGGATAATTTACTTCTCCCATTATCTATGAAAATAAAATATTTTATTCAATAGGTATAAGTTGGGAACATTTCTATTTATATGTTTTTTTCGAAACTTTCACATTCTTTCGGAATTTCCAGAAAATTGCCGAAAGTAGAACTATATATGGATGGATAGGTGTACAATTAATTGATCATCATTTTGATGATAAAAATCGAATTTAACCAAAAAAAAAGAGTTGAATAAAAAGAAAAATTTAAGGTGAAAATGTAAATGAAAAAGAAATCAAATGTAACTAAAGGACTGTTCGCTGCAACATTTTTAATAACGATCATCGCACTTGTTACTACAGTTAACGCTTGTCCCTCTAATCGCGTATTATTCATTGCAAAAGGAGATGACTTAGATCTCGCTGGAACTACTAATTTTATTATAGGTAGTATTAAATTTGGTGAAGACGATGAGCTCCCATCGGCGAATGCAGTTTTCCATCAAAGAATCTATGATGAATCAGGTGAAAAAGTGTATGCGATGAAGGGAATACTCAAAGAGGGATCACTGCAAACGAAATATTATTGTTTCTTTTGTCCAGTCTTTCAGGTCTGGTTTATTAACGTTTGGTTGGTTATGGGTGAGGGCGTGTATAAGACTACTGATACCAATTTGGATCTAGTATATCGAAATTGGTTTCCAATTACCATGCCAAATACTGAAGGTGAATACGTACAAGCACCGATGATAATGATGCTAAGCCCTACAGCTGAATATTGTTTATTAGATCCCAGCACAACACCCCCAGGACCAGATAATCCAGTTCTTACTAACCCAGAATGGCATGCATGGGTCCTTACTGCGGTATTATGCGGTATTATTGTTGAAACGCCGATGGGTCCAGCGGAATTACCGATTGGTCCTGTGTCCTATTTGACAAAATCCTGGGGAATATAGGTCCTAACACATATCGTGAATCATATCAGGTAAAAAATATTTTCTAAATTCTTTTTTTTTTTCAAAAAACACTGATAGCCAATTTGATGATAAAATTAAAAATAAAATTTAAAAAATTAGTTGATAAAACAAAATGACCGAAATTAAAAAACTTACAAAAATCGCACTTATAGTGGATGCTATTATTTGGTTTATATTTGGGCTTATGATGCTATTTCTATTTGATGTAACATTGAATTATGAGGGTTGGACAAATCCGCTTCATGTAAGAGCTTTTGGAGCTATTTCTTTTGTTGCTTTCTTTTTTGTAATTATAATGCTTCGCAAAAAGGAATGGGCGGAGATTAAATTGCTGTATATTTGTTTGATTAGCATGTGTATAGCAGTATTTATTGTTGAAGCTGTAACATTAGCAGTGCTTGGGTCGACATTTATGGCTGTAACTGTATCTCAAATGATCCTCGATTTGGTTTTAAATGGTGGAAAGGATGTTCTTAGTATCGTCGCCTATATCAAACAGAGAAGCTAAACATAAAAAATGAATTAATATTAAATATAATTTTTTTTTTTAATTCCTTATTTATAGAAAACACTCTGTCTTTTTTCAACGGAATTAAACATAGATTTAAAACTATAATTGGCTTATGTATTCATAGGTTTATTATCCAATTCTCATAAATTTATGTCTCATCCTGAGCTAAATCAACTAACAAAAGCAGAAGAACTTTTTGATAAGGGTGAGCTTGAGAAAGCTCTTGAAATATTAAATGATTGGAAACAATTTGAAGGGCTAAATTCACAACAAAAAAGTTATTACCAATTTATTAAGGGGTTGATTCTAGCATATCAACACAAATTTGAAGAACTTATTGAGTGGGGTGAACACATATTTGAAGAAGGTCAAAAACACAATAAACATCTCCAATCGTTTGATGGAATATTTTTTATTATTATGGGATTTATGGAAGCCGATAAAATTGACGAAGCACAAAAATTACTTGAAAAAGCTAAAACTTCACTTAAACTTATTTCTAATGAACCGAAGAGTGTTTTAATTCAAAGAGAAGCTCGTTTAAATCTACTAAAAGCATGGATTAACTTTAATTTAGCTAATATAGATTTAGTAGAAAAGGATTTAGAACGGATCTTTGATCTATATCAAGAACTCCCTAATTCTTTTGAAATTGTCTGGCTTTATTTATTAAAAGGACAAATTGAATTTTACTTAAAAAGAAATACGGAAATTTCGTTGAACTATTTCAAGAAAACAATATCAATCGCTAAGGAAATTAAATTTAACCATTACTGGATTGCTATATGTCACGGATATTCTGCAACTATATATAGTTCTATTGGAGATTTAGATAATTGTTTAAAACATTATAAGATAACTTTAGAAAAAATGAAGGGATTTCAAAGCTTTTATATAGAAGCTGCTTACTTGAATAACATCGGATATATATATTGTGAAAAAGGTGAATATGACCTAGCTTTGAAAACTATGGAGGAGAGTTTATTACTCAGTGAAAAAAAACAATCTATACCAATAACAAGTTCACTTAGTAGTTTAATAGAAGTCGCTCTTATAAAGGGTGATGTTGAACTTGCAAAAAAATATTTTCATCGTTTAGAAAATTTATATAACCAAAAAAAAGAAGAACGTATCGAACTACCTTACATTTACTCTAAAGCTTTAATATTAGAAAGAAGTTCGCGAATCCGAGATAAAGTAAAAGCTGAAGAATTATTTAAACAAGTTATTGGAACTAAAACGCTAAGTTTTGATCTAGTTATTGGTGCGTATATCCATCTTTGTGATTTACTTCTTGCCGAATATCGTATAAGTAATAATAGCGAAGTTTTTGATGAAATCAATCAGAATATTACTCAATTATTAGTTATTGCTGAAAAATCACATTCATATCTAGTTTTTTGCGAAACATTCATATTACAATCTAAATTGGCTTTATTAAATTTTAATATAAAAGAAGCCAGACAATTTCTAACTCAAGCTCAGAAAATTGCGGAATCTTATGGTATAAAACGATTGGTAATGAAAATTTCTAATGAACATGATACTTTACTAAAAGAATTACATAAATGGGAAATCTTGAGTGAATCAAACGCGAGTCTGAAGGAGCGTATTGAATTAGCTCGATTAGATGATCAGATGACAATTATGTTAAAAAAACGGTCAGTGGATGTTCCAAAGATATCCAATGAAGACCCTGTTATGATATTAATTTTAACGGAGGGTGGTAATTTGTTGTTCTCTAAGAAATTTATAGAAGATTTTTCATTTGAAGATGATATTTTAGGAGGCTTCCTAACTACTGTAAATTACATAATTAGTGAGGTATTTTCTGAAGGTCTTGATAGGGCGGTTTTTGGTCAATACACGCTTCTTATGGTGCCTCTTCAGCCATTTTTAATATGCTATATCTTTAAAGGGGCATCATATATTGCTCAACATAAGATAAAATCTTTTATTACTTCAATACAGAATGACAATATTACTTGGCAATCTTTACAGAAATTTTTCCAAAAGAGTAAATCAATTCAATTAAACGATATTCCCTCTCTTGAATCTAAGATAATGGAGATTTTTGTTGAGAAAGGAATTTTGTAGTTTTAAAAAGAATTTTAAAATCTATCAATCTTTCCAATAAATTTAAAATACTATGTAGTTTAGTATTTTCATAAAGTTATAATCCATACAATTGAGTAAATGTCCCATTTTGAACTAAATCAGTTAACAAGAGCAGAGCAGCTTTTTGATGAGGGTAAGCTTGATAAAGCTCTTGAAATATTTAACGATGAGAGCCAATTTGAGGGGCTTAGTCCTCAACAAAAAAACCATTATCAGTTCCTTAAGGGTTTAATTTTAATATATCAACATAAAACTGATGAAGCAATTAAATATGGTGAACTTTTATATGAAAAAGGTCAAAAATTTAATGACAATCTCCAATCATTTGATGGATTGTTTATCATTATCAACGGATTATGCTATGCTAATAGATTTGACGAAGCATCTAAAAAGACTGGTAAAGCTGAAGATATAATAAAACTTATTACTAATGAACCTAAGAATGCGTTAATTCGAAGAAATATTCGTTTAGATTTAGTAAAAGCGTGGATTAATATGAGTATTGGTAATATTGATATAGCAGAAAAGGGTTTAAAACAGATCCTTAGTTCACAAAAAGAACTTGGTAATATGATAGAACTTGTCTGGGCTTATAGTTTAATGATAAATTTAATGCTATTGGTAAAAAGAACTGATCTTGCTATGGAATACAATAAGACATTATTATTGCACGCAAAGAAAATTAAATTTAACCACTACTGGATTGGTGCCTATTATGGTTATAAAGCGTTAATATATCAGTCCATCGGAGAGATAGATAAAAGTTTAAAGCATTGGAAGAATTGTCTAAAATTTGTCAAATTATTAAAAAGTGATTATGCATATGCGGATTTATTGAATAATATTGGGAATCTCTATTGTGAGAAGGGTGAATATGACCTTGCTTTGAAATATTTGGAAGAATGTTTATTAATTCATGAAAGACAATATAAGGGGCTTCATACAGAAGGTTATCTTGATAGTATAATCTCTGTAGCTCTTAAAAAGGGTGATCTTGATTATGCACAGAAATATTTTAATCGCCTGGAAAATATTTTTAATCAA
Source organism: Promethearchaeota archaeon (assembly GCA_019058425.1). Taxonomy (GTDB): domain Archaea; phylum Asgardarchaeota; class Lokiarchaeia; order Sigyniarchaeales; family SOKP01; genus Loki-b32. The sequence continues at coordinate 35,642 of JAHPYZ010000024.1, read as the reverse complement.
TCAAAAGACAGTCATGTCGAATTACTTTTCTATTACAATAAAGCTTTAATGTTGAAAAGAAGTTCTCGAATCCGAGATAGAGCTAAAGCTGAGAAATTATTAAAACAGGTTATCAATAAAAAACGTATGGATTTTATTCAAACGAGTGATGCATATATTCATCTTTGTGACTTACTCCTTGCGGAATATCGTACTTTTAATGATGATGAAGTTCTTGAAGAGATTAATCAAAATATTGCTCAATTATTAACAATTGCTGAAAATTCACATTCTTATCGTGTTTTTTGTGAAACTTTCGTATTACAAGCCAAATTAGCTTTATTAACTTTTGATGTGAAAGCCGCCCGAAGATATTTAACTCAAGCCCAAAAAATAGCAGAAACTTATGGCATAAAACGATTAGCAATGATAATCTCAAATGAACATGATAATTTATTAAAAGAATTACATAACTGGGAAATCTTGAGTGAATCAAATGCGAGTTTGGTGGAGCGTATGGAATTAGCCCGATTAGATGATCAAATGACAACTATGCTGAAAAAGCGATCAAGGGAGGTTCCAGAGGTATCAAAAGAAGACCCTATTATGATATTAATTTTAACGGAGGGTGGTAATTTGTTATTCTCTAAAAAATTTGTACAGGATTTTTCATTTGAAGATGATATCCTAGGAGGATTTTTGACCACAGTAAATTACATAATTAGTGAAGTATTTTCTGAAGGGCTTGACAGGGCTGTTTTCGGGCAATACACTCTTCTTATGATGCCTCTTCAATCATTTTTAGTATGTTATATCTTTAAGGGGCATTCATATTTTGCTTATCATAAGATTAAAAATTTTCTTGATTCCCTCCAGAAGGATAATGCTATTTGGCAAGCTTTAATGAAATTTTTCGAGAAGAGTAAGTCAATTCAATCAAATAGTATTCCATCACTTGAATCGTTAATATCAGAGATCTTTGTTGAGTAAAAATTAACGGATTCAATCTAACTCACCTAATTCATAACTTTCATTATTTACTAATATCCAAAGAATTATATGGTCATAATCCTTTCTTTGCAGTTTTGAAGAATTAAGAATCTGTTCTGATGGATAATTTACTTCTCCCATTATATATGATAATAAAAGATTTTATTCAATAAGTATAATTTGGGAACTAATTATTCAAAACTTCCACTCCTTTTCGGAATTTTCAAGGAATTGCCGAAAGTGGAACTATATATGGATGGATAGGTGTACAATTATTTAAACATCATTTTTGATGAAAAATTAAAACCAAAAAAAGAATAAAGTTGGTGAAAAAGAATGACTGAAATTAAAAAACTTACAAAAATAGCAATTTTAGCATACGGTGGTGTCAGTTTATTTTTTGGGATAATGCTTGTATTTCTAACTGATATTTTCCTTGCTACTCTTAATGAGCCAACATGGCAAAATCCTTCTCATCCAAGAATGTTTGGTGCAGCATTATTCGTAGTAACAATATTTGCCTTATTAGTACTTCTCCATAAAAATTGGGATTGGGAAAAGATTAAACTTACATATGAAGTTTTGGGTATTTGGTTACCAATCAACATAATTGTGGAAGCTTCATTGGTTGCTGTATTTGGCTCTGTGTTTTCCACTGAATCTACTATGCAAGGTGTCATGGATATTGTTATAATGAGCCTACTTCTGGTTCTTATTGTTGTTGCTTACATTAAACAGAGAGGATAAACATAATAGAGGTATGAATATAATTAATTAATTTTTTTTTTTTAGCATAAATCCTGTCGTTTAAAACTTATAATAATGAGGGTGAAAGAGGTAAATTTTAATTTTAAATCAGAGAATAGAATTGGAGGAGTTGGGTTAGAAAAACTACTTCCTGACGAAGCTACTACTAAACCAAAGTTCCTCCATTCTATACTTCTTTTTTTTCTATATAAACCTTAATAATTAATGCAGAAAAGATTTTTAATTTTTGAAAAGAAAATTAAAATCTTTACCTTTACATTACATTTAAAATGCTGACTAGCCTAGTATTTTCATAATGTTATAATCCAATTCACACAAATTTATGTCTTATTCTGAGTTGAACCAACTAACAAGAGCAGAAGAACTTTTTGATGCTTGTAAGATTGATAAAGCTCTTGAACTATTAAATGATCAGAGTTTATTTGAGGGGCTTGACCTTGAGCAGAAAAGTTATTTTCAATTTCTTAAGGGCTTGATTGTTTTATATCAACATAAGATCGAAGAACTTATTAAGTTGGGTGAAGAAATGCTAAGAGAAGGCCAAAAACATAATGATAATGCCTATTCATTTGATGGATTATTTTTTATTATTACGGGATTGATTCAGACTAATAAATTTGATGATGCACAAGAAAGAGTTGAAGAAGCTGAAGATTTCTTAAAATTTATTTCTACTAAGCCTAAGAATGTTTTAATTCTAAGAGATCTTCGTTTAGGTTTATTAAAAGCATCGTTGAGCTTTGAGTCGGGAAATCCAGATATAGCAGAAAAGTACTTAAGAAAACCCTTAGAATCTCAAAAAGAACTTGGTAATACGTGGGAATTAGTTTGGGTGAATGCAATAATGGCACAAATTATGATGTTTGTAGAAAATAGATTAGATCCTGCTATAGAATACACCAAGAGAGTAATATCAATCGCTAAGGAAATTAAATTTAACCATTTCTGGATTGCTTTCGGTCATGGTTTAATGGGCGCAATTTACCATTGGATTGGAGAATTAGAGATTAGTTTAAAGCATAATATGAAAGCACTAAAAATATTCAAAAAATTCAAAAGTAATTTTTATATTTCAATGGAGGTAAATAATATAGGACTCTTATATGCTGACATTGGTGATTATGAAATGGCTTTGAAATATCTAGAGGAAGCTTTAACATTAAGGGAGCGAGATCCCTTCCAAATAGAAGGTGTTATTGACAGTATAATAAATGTAGCTCTTAAGAAGGGAGATACTGAACTTGCTCAAAAATATTTTCAACGCTTGGAAAATATGTATAATCAAGCACCAGATAGTCATATCGAATATCTATACAAATATAATAAAGCTAAAATGTTGAAAAGCAGTTCTCGAATACGAGATAAAGCAAAAGCTGAAAAATTATTTAAACAAGTCATTGAAACAAAAACAGAAAGAATACATACTGATGTAATAATTATCTCATATATTCATCTTTGCGACTTACTTCTTGGTGAATATCGCATAAGTAATAATAGTGAAGTTCTTGATGAAATTAATCAAAATATTACTTATATAATAGCTTTTGCTGAAAAAGCACATGCATATCCAACTTTCTGCGAAATTTTCATATTACAAGCTAAATTAGCTTTATTAAATTTTAATATAAAAGCAGCCCGACGATATTTAACTCAAGCTCAGAAGATTGCGGAATCATACGGACTAAAAATATTAACAATGAAAATTTCCCATGAACATGATGAATTACTTAAACAATTAGATTTATGGGAGAAATTAAAAGAATTGAATGTACCCTTATCAGAACGCTGGAAGCTCGCAGGGTTGAATCAGCAAATGGAACAAATTTTGAAAAAGAGAATGATTGAAGTTCCAGAGATATCAAATGAAGATCCTGTTATGATATTAATCTTAACAGAGGGTGGTAATTTGTTATACTCTAAAAAATTTATGGAGGATTTTTCATTTGAGGATGATATCCTAGGAGGAATTCTAACTACTGTAAATTACATAATTAGTGAGGTATTTTCTGAAGGTCTTGATAGGGCGGTTTTCGGTCAGTACACTCTCCTTATGCTGCCCCTTCAGTCATTTTTATTATGTTATATCTTCAAGGGGGCTTCATATTTTGCCTATCGTAAGATTACAAGTTTTCTTAATTCCATTCAGAGTGATAACATTATTTGGCAATCTTTGCAGAATTTTTTCCATAAAAGTAAATCCGTTCCATTACACAGTATTCCATCACTTGACTCATTGATAACAGAGATTTTTGTAGAGAAAAAATAATGTTAGATGTTTATCAATTCAATTCACCAAAATTTTATATTAAACTAAACCTAATCTTTCATTAGAAAAAATCATATATTCATTAAGTCATAGAAATCTAATGAAGAATTCTGAGGAATTTCGATTTAAAATAGTAGTAGTTGGGGATGGTGCAGTAGGTAAAACATCCTTAATTAAGAAATTCACGAAAGGAACATTTGAAAAGGATTATGTAAAAACTATCGGTGCCCAATTTTCAAAATATAACAAGGAATTTGATGGAGATATGGTCAGATTATTATTCTGGGATATAGCAGGTCAAGATGATTTCAATTTTCTACATCACTTGTTTTATAAAGAGAGTAAAGCAGCAATAATTGTATATAGTCTTGAAGAGAATGAACTTGGCCTGAATAGCTTTACACATGTAAAGAACTGGTATGAAGCAGTGGAAATAAATTGTGGAGATATTCCCATTGTTTTATTTGCAAATAAGGTTGATTTATTGGATGAAAATAGTTTAGATACAACAGAAATCCAACAACTTATTAATGATCATAATTTTTTAAATTACTTTTTCACTTCAGCAAAAACAGGGCAAATGGTTGTGGAAGCATTTAATGCAATTATAGAGCAGTTATATTTTAAATTTAAAACCCTTTAATCTAAATTATACTTTCATTTCTTTTTCCCTTAATTGATATAAAAATTATTGGCTTTTATAAGGCTATTTTAAAATTAACGGTTAAAAGGATGTTAAATTTAGATTGATTATTGACCATTCTGCGAAGAGCATTAGTATAAAAATTGTCTATTTTGGTCCCGCTATGAGCGGTAAGACCACTTCAATTAAAGCTTTGTTTTCTGAATTTGGAAAAGAAGATGAAATATGTAGTATTGAAAGTACTTTAGAAAGGACTTTATTTTTTGATTACGGAACTGTCACCTTTCAAAATCAAGAATGGAAACTAAAAATACATATCTATACTACAACTGGACAAGATTTCTATTTTGTTACAAGACCCATCACTTTAAGAGCAGTGGATGGAGTAATCTTTGTTATAGACTCTCAGGAAGATGTTTATGAAAGGAATCTGATCTCTTGGCAGGAATTAATCTCATATTTTAATGAATCAATAAGTAAACTACCTATTATCATTGCATTCAATAAACAAGATTTAGAAGAAAAATTTAACTCCATAGATTTTTTAAATGAAATCAATTATCATAAATACAAGAATATAGATACCAGATTTACCAGTGCCTTAAAAGGAGAAGGAATTCTAGATTGTTTTGAAGATATTCTAAGATTAATCCTAAAAAAATACTATCAACATAAACTAGTTACAGCAGTGAATTAAAACAAGTTCCCTTGATTAAATCTCTATTATTCATATAACTATTTATATTTCAATAAGAAAAGATTTTTAAAAAAAATAGAAACTGACAAAAATATATAAATGTATTTTTTTATGTTTCCTTTGGTATAAGAATCTTGAAGATAAAAAGGATTGCATTTACTATTTCAATATTAATTGTTTTTGTAGTAGGCATGATTCAGAATTTAAATTTTTCCTATGCTCAAGAAAATGGAGAAACTCTTATAGTTCCTTCAGATTTTCAAATGATTGAATATTCAGAAGATTCCGGGATGATAGAAAATTCAACTTCAGTGAATATTGGTTTACCATCTCCAAATTGGACATTAACCGAAATAGACCTTAATTTTACTAGTATTAAGATGAATTCAGAAATTAGAGTAATTGAAGAAGAAGCAACTGGATTCGAAACTTTAAGAGGGTATTACTATGAAATTTTAGGGATGCAAATAAATATTACAGAACCTACGATTATGTATTCGGTAGATATTTTTGGTTATAAGGCGATTAAAACGGCTTCTCCATCACCTGTATATGTTCGAATAGAGGGATGGGACGCTATTAATAGAAGACCAAATGGTGTAATTTATAGTATTCCCTTTATATTAAATATGACTGAAGGAATTCCTCAATGGAATAAACAAAAATTTCAAAATCCCGTTTATTTATCTTCAGGATACTACTGTTTAGTACTTGATGGAACAGGAATAAGTTGGAATGATAGATATTACTGGTATATCAATAATGATAATCCAGTATCAGAATTATCTATGTGTATGTATGATGATAGCTTAGATGAATGGCAGAACAGGACTGGAGATGTATTTCTCTGTAAAATAACTCAAAAAGTTGATCGATCATATTTTCCATCTGAAATTAATATGACTGCTGAAATTGATGGCATCTGGTATATCATAACAGATGGAACAGAATTAGGAACTGGAACACTTTCTCTAGAGAATCTTGATTTTTATTCATTGGGAGCTCTGATAAATATTATTATTAGAAATAATCTAACTATTAGTTTAGAATTGAGTTTTAGTTATTATATTTCTCTTAAACATTTATTTTTCTCTGATTGTTCAGTATTCATAGGGGAAAATTTGATAAATAAATGGAAAGTCAGTCCTGAATTTATAAGAGCATCTTCAAATTACTCAGTAAAATTTTACTTTCCAAAAAGTTGGTATAATCTTACAATTTATAGAAATGGACTTGATATTACTTTAGATGTTGATCTTAATAATACTGATAATTTTGTTTTCATTTCAAATACTACAATAAAAGAAGGTGCAACATGGTCATTATCTGCTTATTCTCCTAATATAGATTTTAACTTAAATATACAAAAAACTGAGTTTGAGCCATTGCAAGATTTAAAATTCTCAGTAATTTCTCCAGTTATTCAAGGTAGCATAACCTATATATTGATTGATCCACTAGGTTTTGAAGAATTTAGGGACACTAAACAAGTTATTTCCCAAGAAACTCTATTTTGTTATAATTTATCTGCAAATCCTTATGAGGGAATATATAAAGCGTACTTATTTTGGTATAATAGTACTCATGCAGGTATTAAAACTCAAGAATTTTCAGTTAATATTCCTTATACAATACAATTTCAAATTATTTTTAATATTATTTTATTTGTAACCCTTATTCTTGGAGTAAGTATTACAAGTTATATTATACTAAAACGAAAAAGAAGGATTAAAATTGAACGTCAACAAAAAATATTCAATATTTTTGCAGATATATCCAATCTACACTATTTTATTATTTCAGAAAAGAATTCTGGTCTAACAGTTTATGAACAATTTTTTACAGGTAAAAATTTAGATAGTACATTAATATCTGGTTTCTTACAAGCTGTACGCGCTTTCGGCATAGAATTAACGGATGCAGAAGAACAGACTCGAAGCGTCAAATTGGATTATCAGAATTCAAAGATTTTAATGTTAGATTATAAGAATTTTAGGTGTATTCTGATTATGAAGAAGAATCCTTCTCAAGATTTTTTAGATTCATTGAATGCGTTATTGTATGATATCGAGGAAAAAGTTGGACATCTATTAATAGATTTTGATGGAGATATAACTCAATTCAGTGAGATAAGAGATCTCCTTGATCTTCATCTACATACATCCCTAATCTCTCCATTAAGAGTGATAAATCAACCTAAAAATAATAGCTCTGACGAACAAATGATGATAAATCGAGCTTTTAAAATAATGAAAGAAAAAAACGCAAACTACTTCTTGGTGTCATCCTTACATGATATGAAGGAAGGTTTTCAAATAACTGATGCTGAAACAATTCTTAACTTAATTCAAAAAAGAATTTTTCAACCAATTACTAAAAATTTTGATACTAATTAAAAAAAACTAACTTCAGAAACAGGAGATTGAATCCGAATTCTCTGTTGACTATTATCTTCTAAAATTGAAATGAGAGCCGTTATATTTTGTTTTGTTTCATATATTATCTCTTTTTCTTCCCCCTTTTTCCATGAATTAAAACCTGTTAAATGGGGGCTAGTCTCGAAGAGGCCTTCCTGAAGCCCTGAAACATTTACAGAAACTCCTTTAAGATCTTCTTTTGAAATATTTTTTATTTTCAAAATATATTTATCAATATCAGAATCTATTGAGACAACCTTATAGGTCTTTTGAAATTTTGAAATTCCATCAAACAATGAAGAAGCAGCAGCAGAACTTTCTGAAAAGAAATCCACTCCTACTTTTTCTTGTAAAATAGGACCTGCAGAAATGGTTATTGGGATTTCCATTTTTATAGGTTCTATACCATACTCGGGTTTTTTCTTTCCAATAATTAAAAGGCTCCATTTAGTATAAGCGCCATATCTAAATCCAAATTGTTCTTTTTCAGAAGGAGACCAGAGAAAATTATGACTTGGTTCCGCAACTTCCGGAACTTTTAAAAGCATAAAATCTTTCTCAAAATTTTGAGTTCGAACATCCCCTGCAATTGCTGGTGGAAGTTCTTCAACCTTGCGACAATTTTGACCATATGCTTCACAATAACAAACCAAGTTGGAATTTTGCAGCAATCTAACTTCCAATTTCTTAAGTTCCTCTGAAGTGTAACCGATCTTTATAGTTTCACCTGGTTTGAATATATCTTTTGTTAAAAGAATATTTAATCCTGAAATAGAAAAAGAGATAGGTTTTGGAGATTTTACTTGGAGTCCAGAATTCCGTGCTTTAATTTCAATATCATGGGTTTTATTTATCACTAAATCTTCTTCTGGATTGACTGGATTTGGTTGCCTTAGATTTAATTTTAGAATGTAGTTTAAATTTCTATTCTTTATCGTTGGTACAATATTTGTTTTAATTAAGAGAGATTTTTCACGAATATATTCACCAGGTTCAAATTTACCATTACTAAATATTTCTTCTTTTGAAATTTGAAGCTCTTTAGCACAAGGTGGATTTGTTATTAATTGAATTCCACTCCAATAAATTTCTGCTTCTTCATCAAAATTGAATTGAGTCCGAACACTAAGCTTATCTCCGAGATAAACAACGCCTTTATTTAAATCAGATAATTTTAACTTTACCAAGCGAAACAGGTATAATGATAATTTTTCTACTATTTGTATAAAAAGATAGAATTTTATAAAAACTTTTTATATAAGAAATAAGGAAATAACCATTCTCTCTTATAAGGGATAATTTGTTATTCATGAATGTCAATTTTTTTGTCTAAGTTAGAAATTTAAATGATAAATAATTTGAATCACGTTTAATTTTACCAATTAAGATTAAATATCGTAATCGTTTAAAGCAATGACTAATCGATTAGATGAAAAAATCAAAGCAGTTCTCTTTGATTTGGATAATACATTATTAGATGTTGATTTAGATAATTTTATCTCTCAATATTTAAAGTTATTGGCTCAAAGTGTAGCTCATATTATTCCACCAAAAAAGTTCATTCCAAAAATACTTAAAGCGTCTAGAGCTGTTGAAGAAAACAATGGATACAATACTAATGAAGAGGTTTATGCTAAAGCCTTTTTTCCATTAGAAGGCCATACTCGTGAAGAAATAAAACCTTTTTTTGACAATTTTTATAAAAATGATTTTTCTAAACTGCGTCAATATACGAGAAAGAAACCTGAAGCAAGATCTATTATACAAACTGCCTTTGATAAAGGTTATGATGTTGTAATTGCTACAACACCGATACTACCGGCAACTGCAATTGAACAACGCTTAGAATGGGCAGGTGTAGCCGATTTTCCTTACCGTTTAATAACAACCATAGAAAATAGTCATGCCACCAAATCTTTGACCCATTTGCTTTATTATGAACAAATTATAGATAAAATTGGATACCCAGCTGAGACATGCTTAATGGTTGGAGACGATGAAAAAGATATGATTTCTGCTCGGTTAGAAATGCTAACGTTTTATATCGAAAGTCAAAAAAAAAATTTTGCTAATCATATACCAGAACCCACATATAAAGGGGCTTTAGCTGACTTAAAGCTTATCCTTTGAATACTATTTTATATTGTCTTTTTCCAAGTATAAGCTAACTTACTCATATTATAGATTGGTGGGGGAGGATCCTCTAACAATATTTTTCCGAGGCACTTTGCGCACAAATATACTTCTTTATTCTTATCAGTAAAAAAACACATGTATAAATTTTCTTGTTTTAAACAAGATTGACATCTCACAATATACCTTTTCTCATGGAAAGTTAAATATATTACTATTTATTTCTCAATAAATCCAAAATTTATTAAAAAATTTTCTTTGATATATCTGAATCAATATTACCAAAGCTTGGTACTTTTAACTTTTAACAATATACTTTTTAAACTTTTAAGCTGATAATTAAATAATCGATTTAATCTATGTGAGTTGAAGTTTAAAATTAATAACCATAGAAATAATAGAATTTTTAGTAGAGTTATAAAATACGTTAAATTGAGAGGCCTTAGTTATCTAAATTATTTTTCTTTTATTATATTTCCTATTACATCTTTTTTATTATATTATCAACTCTTTTTAGTTAATCAAATTCAATTTCGGATTTTTATGATAGAATTAGGTTATGGACTTATGTTATTCATTCCACTCTTTCTGATAAGTTGGTTTTTAAAGAAAACTAGGTTTCAATTTGATTTAGTGATGGTCCTATCGGGCCTTTGTGCTTATGGTGCATATTTTGCTGATTTAATGACAAAATCAACACCAAACTGGGGTCAACTGCGTTCTAATATTCCTTTTATTATTGGATTCATCATTATTGGATTACTTAATATTATATCATTACTGAATATGACTGTATTTATTACTAAAAAAAGAATTTTGAATCCGCTTCATCAAGCAATTAAAAATAATAAGGAGATTCAGAATATTCTCCGCCAACAAAAACATGAATTAAGCCAATTTGCTCATATGATGGCTCATGATTTACGGAGTAATTTAACCTCCATAAAAGGATATATAGAATTAATAGGAAGAGAATCAGATAATAAAAAAGTAGAGACAATACTAAAAAAGATAAGTCAAATTCAACAGTTACTCGAAACTTCAGTAAAATTAGCAGATTCTGGAAAAATAATTGACAATGCTGAATTTGTTGATTTACATAAATTTACAATAGAGATTGCGGAAACGATAATCCCAAAAAATATAACTATAAATGTTGATGGATTACCTACGGTTTTCGCTGATAAATATCGCCTTTATCAGGTAATGAAAAACTTATTAGAAAATGCAGTGATTCATGGTAAATCAGAATTAATCAATATCTTTTCAAAAAATGATAATGGTAACATCATAATTTTTATAGAAAATGATGGATTTTCTATTTCTAATGATGTAGTTGATGAATTTCATAAACCAAATTTTAGTCTTGATTTTAGAGACAAAGGAATCGGATTAAAAATCGTAAAAAGAATTATTGAAGCACATAATTGGAAAATAACAATTACCAATGATCCTCTAACTACATTTATTATTACTATCCCTAATAATTAATGTATAATTAGATATTTGCTTCTTCTTAGCTAGATCTTTTTTCAATTTCTTCATATCTAAAGCAATCTATTACATGATCATTTACCATTCCTACGGCTTGCATAAAAGCGTAGCATATAGTTGGTCCAACAAATTTGAATCCTCTCTTCTTTAAATCCTTACTCATCTGTTCTGATTGCTCGGTCTTTGAGGGAAGTTCTGAGAGTTCTTTAAACTTATTATCAACTGTTTTATAATTAACAAATTTCCATATATATTTATTAAATGAACCAAATTCCTTTTGTACGTTTAAGATTGCTTTAGCATTTGCGATGACAGCATTAATTTTTAGTCGATTTCTTATTATTCCCTCATTATTCATTAATTCTTCTACTTTTCCTTCAGAATACTTTGAGATCTTGATATAATCAAAATTATCAAAAGCTTTTCTAAAGTTATCTCGTTTTCGTAAAATTGTACTCCAACTTAATCCCGCTTGCGCTCCCTCTAATATTAAAAATTCAAAAAGAAGTTGATCATCATGAATAGGAGTACCCCACTCTTTATCATGATACTCTATCATCTGTGGGTCGTTACCTACCCATACGCATTTTTTAACCATTTAGACCACTAAAATAAATAAAAATAATTTTTGAAAATAAATATTAATATTAAGCTTTTGATGCGTTATTTGTAATTGCGTCCAACACTTGTGGCCAGACTTCTGGAGGTAAACTATGACCCATTCCATCTATAATGAGTAATTCTGCGTCGGATATTGCTTCTGCAGTATCTTTACCTCCATCTGGTGGCATAAGAGGATCATCACTTCCATGAATTACAAGTGTAGGAGCTCTTATAGAAGTTAGAGCTTGTTTACGATTTCCAGTAGCTAATACTGCTGCTAATTGGCGAGAAAAACCTGCTCGATAATTAGAGCGATCATATGATGCATTAACATATCTGCGTGCTCTTTCTTCATCAAAAGGAAAACCTTTACCATGAATAATTCGCAAATTCTTCACACCATGTTCAATAAGGGCATCACGTTCAGTAGGAGGGGGTTCTACTAATACTTTCATTGCTTCTGGTTTTGGACGAGGTAAATCTGGATTACCTGTGCTACTCATTATAGATGTAAGAGATAAGACCCGAGAAGGGTGTCTATATGCAATAGTTTGAGCGATCATTCCTCCCATTGATGCTCCACAGATATGAGCTTTATCGATATTAATAGCTGTTAAAAGCCCAACTGCATCATCAGCCATATCATTTAATGTATATGTCGATTCGATTTTTTCTCCCTTTGCCACCTTCATATACAATTTCATGAGATCTGGTTCACCCGCTTCATCAAATTTTGTGGATAACCCTACATCTCGATTATCAAAACGGATAACATAAAATCCACGTTCCACTAATTTTTCACACATTTCTTCTTCCCATCTGATCATCTGAGCACCAAGCCCCATAATAAGTAATAATGGTTTTGAAGAAGGATCTCCAAATGTATCATACTCAATTTCTATATTATTAGCTTTAGCTTTTGGCATTATTTTATTTCTCTTTTCTAAATTATTTTAGTTTAATATCAATATTTCTACATGAATTTTAAATTATATTGATACAAATAAGTCCAAATAAAATGAAATCTATATTTACTTTAAAATTAAGAAAAAGAAATAAAGAAAATTATATTTATTGAAAATTTAAGAATTAATCTGTATGAGCAGTAATAATTAAATCGGCAAATAGCTTCATATCATTCAAAAGCATATTTAATTTATCCTGAGAATCCCGATCCAATTCTGCTGATTTCATGACTAAGACTGAGATTATGTATTTGAAAATATGTAGCTCAATTTCTTTACCATCTCCGTCTCGACCTCCAAATTTAGCAGAATCTGCCATAAATATGTTTTCCCGAACGGTATTGCAAGCATTGATAAAATCTCTTAAATCTCCTCGTAAAGTTAATCCACTACTAACACCTTGGACATTATGAACGATGACATTACCTGAGATATCAGCAATAATGACTTTAGCTTTAATTTCATCAAGCTGTTTTTCCGCTTTTTCTACATGAGCCTTTAATTCAGCATATTCAGAAATCAAAACATCTCTAAATACTTTTGCTAATTTATCTTCTTCATAAATACTTGTGAGCATATAGTCAAAATCATAATCTTTAAACATATCCAGGAAGATCTCCTTAGCGTTTTTAACGTTAGTATCAAGGAGTTCCTTCTGATAATCCTCTGTATCATATTTATGTAAGAATAAAAAGATTTTGGGTTTTTCATTATTTTTACGATATATATCCAATAGAGTAGTAAAGTAGTCTTTAGCCTCATTAAAGGTATTTGGTTCATGCAGAGAGACGATAGGAATAAGAATATCTGTACCTCGAAATATTTCGGGTTTATCAGCATACTCTTTTCTGAATTCCTCTTGTCCACCGAAATCAAAAATACCAACTTGTAATCCAAGAAATGGATGCCTTCTAGTCTCATAAAGAATTGTAGGTGCTAAACCTTTGGTATCTTCTGGTCTTTTAGCGGCAAAAGCAACTGAATAAACGCTTGTCTTACCACATCCACTTAGTCCAACTAAACTAATTTTCATTTTTGACTTTCCTTTTTTTAATGGGTTTTATAATAATTTATTTCATTTAACTTTTTTAATAAAATTTGATTTAGATTTTTATTCTTCTGGTGCTATTTTTAGAGTTCTTGAAAATATTTTCCCAAATGCTTCTGTTGAAGCCTCAACTAATACGTTAGCTCTAATAGGCTGACCAGGTTCACCATCTATAGGATATCCTATTTCAATAGTTTCAAAAGGAAATAATTCTGTAATAGTTGTTATCCAAGGCTTTTTCTCAAAAAGTTCTTCTACAGAAACAATTCTTATTTTCATATCTTCTAAAACAAAGCCAATTGTATTTGTTAATGAAATGTTGAGGATTTGATCTGTCTCTTTAAGGTCCTTTGATACACTAAGGAATTTTCTTGCACCTAAAGGCGGTTTTACGCCAGCTTGATCTACTTCTGGTTTTGTCTCTATTCTTGGTTCTTCCTTTTCATCAGCATCTCTCACTATGAAAACTTTTCGTTTCCTTACTGTGTATTGAGACACTTTTTTCAGCTTTGCTAAGAATAATACCGCATTTAAATTGATGGCATTAAAAGGTTCAATTTTAAGATACCCTTTTTCAGCAGCATCCTCCATAATTTCAGTCCCTATTCCACTTCTAGCAAAAACGGTATTCTTATTTGCACCGCTTCCTACGGAGCCAACAGAAATATCAGCATTTTCAGCAGTTAAATCTGTACAAAAATTACAACTCGAGGACTTAAACTTATCCAATTGCCTAATAGTATAGGATTTTACAGGTTCACCTTGAGGATCATAATATAAATGAAATTTTCCTTTATTTATATCCATTTTTTGTACTTTTGATAAATCTATCCCCTCTTTCTCAAAGAAAGGATAAATTGCCTCAGGAGCAAATGAATCCATACAAAATAAACCAATCTTTAGAACATGACAACGCATAAAATACTTCAACATACCAGTTGGGCTATCAAACATTTTTGATACAGCATCAATATTACATGGTGTACCCACGAATGCAATTGATCTAAAATCTTGACGTACAGCATCCATCAATGCTTCAACGGTTTGAGAATGACTATAAATTGAACCTGAAGATTTAATAGCGTCATCTTTACTTGTTATAATTTGAGCTACCGGATGCCATGGATTACTTGGATCTTTCATTGTAACTACAGCAGCATCGATTAAATGCTCATCAAATAAATAACAGAGAAGACTTGTAACAGTACCTCCATCCTGACCTCCAATCACTTCTGGGATATTTGTATTCGATACATACCCCGTTTTAAATTCTCCCATGAGTTGATAGGGATCGGTTATAGTTCTCGGACACTGATTATAGCAGATACCACAGCCTGTACATTTGCCTATAAGTTTTGGTTGGGCAGTTAAATCATCCCATTCCAAGACGGGACAAACTGCGGCACAAGTTGCACATTCGGTGCAAATGCCTGTACGTACAATCTCCTTCATCAACATACCAAAAGAATCTTTCTTTCCCTCCAATTTCTTCTGAATAAATTCAAAAGAGTATTCATATGGAGTTTCGGTTTGTTCTGGTTTATCTTCAGTCATAATATTCTACTGAACCACTTATTTAATTATTAAATAATTGAAAGTGTCAATTATTAAAATAGCTTTTTTAAAAAAAATATTACCAAAATAAGAATATTTGAAAAGAAAGTTAATAATTTTAAATTGACAATAAGAAAATTGATTTTTAGCCCCAATACTAACAAGAATTTTTTTTTTTCAAAATAATTATTCTATCATTTTTAATAAGATAAAAATGGAATTGTTATTCAATGAAAAAAATATTAGAATGAATTATATCTGTTTAATTTGAATAATATCGCAAATTTTCAATTTCCTTTAGTTTAAGTGCTAGTTTCCCTCTTAAATCTGCTATATTATTTACGTTCTTCCTGATTTTGTTCTCTACATTTAATATATCATTTCTATTATCATTAAGTTCCTTTTGTTCTTTTCTATATTGAGATTGAATATCTTTAGATTTCTTTTCTTTATTACCTGCTTTTACAGCTTTAACATATGCTTTTTGTTTTTTAGATATACTTATTCTTTTTTTACCAAAATCAATTTTCTCTTTAGCCAAATCAATTCGATCTTCTGCAATCTTTCTTTCTAACTGTGCGATTTCTTTATGTACCATTGCAATTTCTCTCTGAATTTTTGCCATTTTTTCATGAAAGGTCGTAAATTCTTGATCATACTTTAAAACAGCTTCTGAGGTTTGAATCAGATGCTTCGACTTTAGTTTATGATCAACAATTTTTCTATTTTCTTCTGCTAGATCTTCCCTGATTTTAGAAATTGATAATTGATATTGCATTAATTCTTCCCTTTTTTTAGCTTTTTTCAACTCTTCTTTTGCCATTCTTTTTAGTTCATTCGCAAATGAGATTTCCTTTTTACCAATAATTGAATTTTCAACAGCCCTTAGTTCAATATTAGCTAGATTTTCCATAATAGTTAGTAAGGATAGCTTTTTATATTAAGATTTTTCAAATAGGTCAATTTTTATTTAGAAGATGATTACAAAGATTCATTATCCCAAAAACAACTTTTGAAGGATTAGTTAAAAAAGATACCTAAATTTAAACATATTTTATAAAAATTTGCTGGAAAATTACTATCTATTAAAGAAGAACTGGGAGGGGTTATCGTACTGTTAGAAGATAAGAATAATAATATAATTCAAAAACAATTTAGACCAAAAAATAAAAGTATTCAAAAAATCGAAATTATCGGAGTTCCTATCACCATTGAAACTAGATTTGCGATGATCGTGGTTAAAATAATTTTATTATTTGGTACCTGAGAATAATTTATTTTTTTAATCATATCTGGTAATAGAAGTGATTCCAATAAAATTACAATTAATTCATTTAATAAAATAAAAAGTAGCAAAT
The DNA here is from genome assembly GCA_019058425.1 of Promethearchaeota archaeon. Classification (GTDB taxonomy): domain Archaea; phylum Asgardarchaeota; class Lokiarchaeia; order Sigyniarchaeales; family SOKP01; genus Loki-b32. The sequence continues at coordinate 18,727 of JAHPYZ010000024.1, read as the reverse complement.
ATGTGCTAAAAAGTCTAGCAAAAAGAATCCCAAAAATCTGTACTAATGGAAAAGTTAATGAATTTATATACAAAATTTTTCTCGATAAATTTGTTCTCGACATATTTTTTCCCTCTAAATCACCTAGAAAAGCTACATAAAAAACAACAAGCTCTAATCCCAATGTAATTAAGAATGCGAGGAACATATATGGTAAAAAAAATAGAAAAGTAAAAATATCACTTAATGGCTTTGCAGGGACGGGGTTGGCTTTTACTGCTGGAATTAAGAGACATATTAAGAATATATATAAGATTAAAGAAATGTGGCTACTGAATTTCATAACAATTATTAAATCAATATACTTTATATTTTTTTTTCTCAAGAAAACGATGAAATGAAATATGAAAGATTCTAATTATTTTCTAATTCAAGTCTTTCTTCAATTCTTTTTATCGCGTTTGAAGCATAAATTCGTACAACTCTATGGAAATCATTTACTCGTTTTATTAGAGCGCTTAACGCCTGTTCTCCCCCATAATTTTCTAATAATTTTATAAGACTAAGTTTTACTTTATGATTTTCATCTTCTTTTAGTCTCAAATGATCTGTAAGAATTGTTATATTTTTATTCAAAATTCTCGTAATTTCTTGCTTTTCATCTTTTACCTTATACCAATTTCTTTGAAAAATATTATTCACAGCATCTATAGCGACTTTTTTTAAAAGCCAATATGATTTCTCGTCTTGTAAGATTTTGAGTATCTCTTCTAAAGGATCGATACTCCCAATTTTTCCTAAAGCTATTAATGTATTCTTTCTGACATCTAGGTTCCTGATTCCAAGTAATTTACATAGTGGTCCGACGAATTCTTCTTTACCAATTTCACCAAGAATAAACGCAACACTTTCCCTGATAGTATTATTTTCTTTACTCAGAGAATCATAAAGATACTCAAATGAAGCTTCATTATTATAAAGATAAATATTTTTTATGGCATCTAAAACATAAAGTTTCATATCTAAATCAGTATATTCAAAACTAATATCTTCAATATCTAAAACATTTATAAGCTCTGGAACTGCTGATAAATCACCTATCTCACCCAAAGCTTCAATTGCCGCTATACTCACTTCATTATACATATTATCTAAATTGGAAATTAAAAAATCCACAGCATCTTTAAGTTTCAATTTCCCAGATAATACTATAGCATTTTTTTTTACTATGAAATCATCGATTAACAATAATTTTATAATATCCTTTTCAATATCCTTTCCCAAGATTGTTAAAATAGTAATCACAGCATCAACTAATCTATTATCTTCTTCTTTTAAAATCTGGGTAATGTTTTCCAACAGAATCTCTTTATGCTTTATTAGATTTGTTAGCATTTCAGGATATTTCTTTTTAATAAAACTTATATCCTCAAAAGAGACATTTATACTTGATAGTTCATATCCAATTAATCTTAAAAACTCTGCTTTATGTTCGTTAGAAAATCTCTTATTTTTTAATGAATCTAATAATAAATCTATTAATTTTTCTGGTTGGAGACTTAATAATTGAATTGAAACATATTCTTTTATTGATTTAAATTCACTTTCTAATTCATTTATGAAAATTCTTATCTCAGGCTCTTCAAATCGAGTCTTACGTATGGCTTTTAATACGTTAATCTTAATGTTATAATCAACGGGTTCTTGTGTTAATATCCAATTTAATGGTTTCAACGCTTTTTCATGTTTTAATTTACCTAAAGCTTTTGCAGCTTCACATTTTATATCAACAGCATCGTCTGAAATCAATAAATTCTCAAATGTTTCAAAACATTCATTCCTTAATGGATTTGAATTATGACTAATTAATCCTAAATATTTGATTGCCTCTTTTCGCTTATTATTATCTTTTTCTGATTCTATGATTTCGGTCAGCATATTTGCTGAATTTTTTAATCCGAATTCTTCGCTTCTCTGATATATTTCACGAGGGTGAATCTTTGTTTTTAACATTAAAAATGCCTTTACATTGATGTCAGTTAAATACTTGCTTAAAATTCTTTCTAATTATCAAAGTAGATCACTAATTATAAAAATATTTCTTAAAATCAAACACTATGTTAGAAATAGACTATTGAAACTAATAAAAATGATCAAAGTAGATAAACCAAAGGGGATAAGTCTTCCATTATACATAAAAGTTTAAATAGGATTTTTGGTCCATTTTACATCATAGAAATCTAAAACTAAAAATTTGATAAAAAATGTTGAAAAAAAAGCTCTATATTACTATATTACTCTTTTGTATAGTAGCCTCATTGTCAGGAATTCAAAATGCTAAAGCACACAGCCCATACAGTATGCTTGTGAGTTATAGCATTAGCACTAGTAGCCTAACTGTAATGATTGATCATGAAGTTACGGATCCAACTTCACATTATATATCATTAATAGAAGTTCAAGTTAATGGAACCACGGTAATATCTCAAACATATACAAATCAAACAAGTACGAGTGGGGCTACTTATCATTTTAATGTAACAGCTAACAATGAGGCTAGAATTGTTGTAACTGCTACTTGTAACCAAGGAGGTTCTGGGACAATATGTTATATCGTAGGTGTAGGGGCTTGCCCATCAGAGGGAGGACCACAAATTTCAGGGTATTTCGGATTATCCGTTATATTTAGTGTCTCTGTAATTGTTTTTATTGCTGTGATTCATAGAAAATTGAAAAATAAGACCAAATAACACTATTAAGATGTAATTTTTAATATTTTATTTTTTTTTAAATCCACATTGAAATCAAATTCTATATTTATTTAATTAAATTGAAATTGTTTTGGTATAATTAAAAAAAAATAGAATATGAAGAATATTATGTCAATACGTCAATCAATAAATAACGCGAGAGCTAAATTTTACAATATTGTTACTAATTATAAATTCATTAAGAAAACTGCTATTATCGTAATAACAGGATACCTTACGCTTCTTTTAATTGCAGTTGTTATAGCCGCGATATGGGGGCCATATGGATATACTATTTGGACGCGTATGATTTCAGATTTAGGGGGAAGTAGATATACTCCTATGCCAATCATATTTGATATCGCTTGTATATTCGCTGGAATCATGACAATACCATTAACTTTTTACATTGAAAATTTATTTGCGCCTTTACCTTCAAGGAAAAATCTACGGCAAATACATTTTTCACGCTTGAGATTTAGATTGGGGAGCAATGCCTTTCTCTTTAGTTTAATGGGAAATTTAGCATACATATTTGTGGGAATTTTTAGTGAAGATCGTAATTATCCATTATTAGAATTTGCTACTTTTCATGATGTCTTTTCTTTTTTCTCATTTACTGGATTTGCGTTAGGTGCTTTCTTTATTGGATGGATTATTGTACTTTATGATACTAAATTACCAAAACTATTTGGAATATATGGAATAATAGGGCCACCCAGTATGCTGTTTGTTTTTCTTTTTACAATGGAAGCATTGTGGGAATGGATTCTATTATTCTCAATTCTTCTCTGGATAATACCACTTGTTTTTTTGATACTTCGAAAATCAGAATAAAGATCCCTATACTCATTTTTATTTTTATATTTTTTTTGGTTTTGATTAATTTATTCTCAAAAGTTAAATTCAGCGTCTGATTTCTATGAAAATTCCTATGAAAATATCTTAAAAGAAATCTTAAATCGAAAACTTAGGCAATACTATATTACATAAAATAAAACCACTATAGTTATCTTGATTGATGATAAAAAAATCAGAATTAGTAGAAATCTAAAATTATTAATAAACCTATTTATTTTGGTAAATTTCAAAGAAGTTTATCTATTCCAAAAATTTTTAAAAGAATTTTATTTTAGAAAAACTAGTTTTAACTAAATATTTCCATATTTTAAAAAAACAATGAGTTAAAATGAAAGATATAAGTAAAAAACTAGTACTTTTCTTAGTTGTTTACCTTATTTACCAGAACATATTTTATATAATTCTTGTACCTGAAATATATTCAATTCCCATTTATATGATCTATTTACTTATGGCATATATGTTTACTCTAACAGATACACTAATACGTTCCCTCCCAGAAGAGAAACATGCTTCAAAAATTTTTGATCTATTAATATTGAGTATGCTTTTATTAAATCCTTTCTTCCTAATAGGTGCTTTTGTGGAGAATAAATTGCTTATTTCACAAATACTCCCTCTTTGGGATAATATAATTATCAGCTATGCGGGATTCATTCTTTTTCTTACAGGTAGCTTGCTAATTCTTGTGGCAAGAGTACAAATAGGACGATTTGGGACTGCCGAATTAATTACTGAAGAAGATCATAAATTAATCACTCAAGGAGTGTATAATTATATTAGAAATCCAATGTATTCTGGGGGGTTAATAGCAACAATCGGATTTTGTTTTGTATTTAGATCTATACTTACACTGATTATAATGTTTATATATACTTTCTTAATATATAGAATGCGGATAAATGAAGAGGAAAGAATTTTGCTTGAGAAATTTGGAGCAGAATTTGAAGAGTATAGAAAGAAAACTAAGAAATTGATTCCATTTCTTTATTAAAGAAATTTTTAATATAATCATCTTTATATTCGCTGAGACTGAATATAATAAATAAAATCATAAAATTAATAGTATTATGACAGTTCGTGAATCAATAAACAAGCTCAGAGCAAAAATGTATAGGTTTGCTACAAACTTTAAGGTTGTGAAAATCAGTGCGATGGGTGTGATGTTTGGATATATTTTATTACTTATTATTGGTGTAATTATCGCTGTATTCCTTGATCCAGATCGATATACTATTTGGGAAAACTGGATTTCTGATTTAGGCTCATCTAATCATACACCCGCACCATTTCTATATGATATTGCATGTATCATTGCGGGATCTATGACCATTCCGCTCACTTACTATATGGAAAAATTACTTGCGCCCTTACCTAAGAAACGCGAACTGAGAGAACAACACTACTCTCGATTGCGTTTTCGCTTAAGCAGTTTCGCTTTTTTATTTAGTATTATTGGGAACTTTGGATATATTGGGGTTGGAATCTTTAGTGCGGATCGTGATTATGATTTCTTATCCGTTTTAGGGCAAGGACCACATGGTATAATGTCTTATCTAGCTTTTGGAGGTTTTACATTTGGAGCGTTCTTCATGGGATGGATTATTGTATTATATAATACTAAAATCCCTAAGGTTTTAGGAATCTATGGCATACTTGGACCTTTATTTGTTACCATTCTGAATCTTATTGAAAGTACTCCACTTCTAGAATGGATGTTACTCTTCTCAATTTTAGTCTGGATAATTCCACTTTCCCTCATTGTGTTAATGAAACCAGACTTAATACCAAGATAAAACTTTAGAATTCATAGCATTAATCTTATTTTTTTTAATATAAACTCTAAAAATTAATATTTAGTACGGAATTTGATATATCTATAATTGATATTTATTTTTTTGAATTAGTCATTGTTGCGTTGATATGAGTAAGAAAAACAGTGAAAAAATTGATGTGATTGCCGATGCAATTGAACAATCTATGAAAAAAGGACATATTAGCACATTAATATTATTAGCACTGGAGAAAGGACCTTCTCACGGTTATAGCTTAATGCAAACTATAACGGAAGATACCTATGGCGTGTGGAACCCTACCGCATCTTCTCTATATCCACATCTTTCCTCATTAACAGAAAAAGGTTTAATTGTATTCAAAACGGAGATGGATGGTAAAAGAGAGCGAAAAGTCTATGAAATTACTGAGAAAGGTAGAAGAACATTAAAGAAACTCCTTGAGAGACAACAAAATATGCGAAAATCATTACTTTCAATGATCATGTCTACAATAGGCCTAACAGATTTAAGTCTTCCTGATGATTTTGAAGATATGTTTGGTCCAGATTTAATTGATGATGCAAGTTTAATAGGAAAAACAAATAATGAAAAGCTTGAGATTCTTTTAAAAAGAAAACTTGTTATATCTAAAATTGTTAGCAAATTAGAAAATCTTGTCAATGAAATTGACCAGAGAATTGAAAGCTTAAAAAAAGGATAAAATCCAGTCAATAAATTATAGTAGATAATAAATCTATACTTTTTAATTTGTATATTGAATAGAGTTATCTGGTTTAATTAAGAGAAGTGTCAAATTTTGTATATATAATGTTTTCCTTATACGAAGATTTATATATGGTAGATTCAGATATATACTATAGTAGATTCTGATATATCGAAATATTAGATATCAGTTATATTTAAAATATCAATTATATTAAGGGCAGAAGTATATCTCATGAAAGTTTTATTAACAGGAGCTTTTGGTAATGTAGGATTGAGCACTTTAAAAGAAATGCTTAAAAGAAATTATGATATTAGAATTTTTGATATCAAAACTAGAAGGAATAAAAGGTTTGCAAATAAATACAATAAAGATGTAGAAATCTATTGGGGAGATTTACGAAATTATAAAGATGTTGAAAAAGCCATTAATGAAATAGATGTTGTTGTTCATGTAGCAGCGATTATACCTCCTCTAGCTGATAAAAAACCTAAATTTGCTGAAGCCGTGAATGTTGGAGGAACAGCAAATATCATTAAAGCTATGGAAAATCAACCTAAAAAACCAAAACTAATCTTTACATCTTCAGTAGCTGTCTATGGAGATCGGCTCGAAAATCCGTTAATTTCAACTGAAGATAAACTAAATCCAAATCATGATGATGAATATGCTAAGCAAAAAATAAAATGTGAGGAATTAATTAAGAATTCTTCCTTGGATTGGGCGATTTTTCGATTGACTTACATCACTTCCTTGAATAAATTGCAGATGGATCCATTGATGTTCTCGATGCCATTAGACACATGCATCGAAATCTGTGATACTAAAGATGTAGGTCTTGCACTGACCAATGCAGTAGAAAGTAAAAGGATTTGGGGAGAAATTATGCATATCGCTGGTGGGGAGAGATGCCGAATCTCTTATAGAGAATATCTTAATGAAATGTTAAATATTTTTGGAATAGGAAGAGATTCTTTACCTACTGAGGCATTCAGCAAAAGAGGATTTCATTGTGGATTTATGACAACAAATAAAAGTCAAGCATTTCTGAATTATCAAAGATATACTCTTGATGACTACTTCAATGCGGTTAGGAAAAAAGTCGCTTTCTCACGATTTTTTACCATAATGTTTAAACATATAGCTCAAAAATACCTTTTAAATAAATCTCACTATTATAAAGAGTATTTAAAGGACAAAATTCCTTAGAATTTTCAATATCATAAAGATTAACCAAGCCTTTTATTAATTTGCGCTTATTTCTCTACATTATTTTCTTTATGTAAAAGTTTTAATACATCCTCATATGAAGTTGTTATTAAAACCCAATTGTATGATTTTTCTTCCCTTTCAACGCGTTCTATGATTATACATACTTGATCATCTTCTATCATTCTTTGATTACTCTCCCAAATGCGATTAAATAATCTCGAATAAGTAATATTCTATCTAGCCGTAATAAATAATATAATTAGAATTTGATCTCTAAGGTATAAATATTTTTATTGATAATTTTCATATTAAAAAGAGTACTTTATACCTTCTCCACTTAAAAAGTCAAAATTTTAAAACAATAATGTTTAGAATTGATCATAAATCTTGCTTGCCTTAACATTTTCCAAAACTAAATATTCAGAAACCTTCAATCTGGTTAAAAATATTTTAATGTGGTGACCGATTCATAATAAATTGATTATATCGATAAACAGATAATATTAAAAATATTGAAAATGAATAAATTTTAAAAAAAAACATTTAAAATTGATATTAACAAAAAGATCAATATCTTAAATTAAAAATCTTCAAATAAAAATCTAAGAAATTTATGAATATACAATTATGTAAAAGCTAGAGGTGGATGTGTAAAAATAGATGAGTGAAAATGAAAATTTTCCAAAAAAAATTGGATACTATGCATGTCAATGAGGCGTAAATATAAGATCTAAAGTAGATTGTGATGAATTAACTGATTTCGTAAAAGCTGAATTTGGAGATGAGATTTTAATCTCAAAAAAGAACGCATTTCTTTGAACTGATAATGCTCAAAATGAGATCATTGAAGATATCAAAGAGAAGGATTTAAACAGAATCGTAGCGTCTGCTTGAACTCCTCGTACACATGAAGTAATTTATAGAGGTACTATAGCAAAAACGGATTTAAACCCTTACTACTTTCAAATGGTAAATGTGCGTGAACATTGCTCTTGGTGTACAGATAGTAAGGAACAAGCAACTGAAAAAGCAAAAATCCTAGTCAAAAGCGGAATTGAAAGGGCTAAACGATTGGAACCAGTTCCTATTAAAACTGTTCCTGTTACAAAAGCTACATTAGTAATCGGAGGTGGGATTGCTGGGATGAATGCGGCGTTGGATCTTGCGAATCAAGGTATTAAAGTTTATTTAGTTGATCAAAAAACTACAATAGGCGGAAGAATGTCTCAATTGGACAGAACATTTCCGACAGATGACTGTGCGATATGAATCTGTGGTCCTAAAATGTTAGAAGTCAATAGGAATGAAAATATTGAGTTATTAACTTATAGTGAAGTTAAAAAAATAGAAGGATATGTCGGGAATTATAAAGTAACTATTGAAAAGAAACCACGCTACACCACAGATGAATGCAATGGATGTGGTGCCTGTAGTGAGGTTTGTCCTGTTTATACAAGTAATTACTTCGATGAACATTTAGGTGTAAGAAAAGCTATTGATATTCCATTTGGTCAAGCAGTACCATTTTTATTTGATATTGACAGAGATGCCTGCATTGAATGTTTTTCTTGCGTTGATGCTTGTGAATTAGATGCCATCGATTTTAGCCAAGTGCCAATAGATGTTAGTATTGAAGTCGGTACAATCATTATCGCAACTGGTTGGGATATATATGAACCTTTTGGTGAATATGGATACGGAGAATTCGAAAATGTTGTAACTCAAGTTCAATTAGAGCGTATACTAGCCCCAAATGGACCACTTGAAGGACATGTGCACCGTCTTTCAGATGATAAGCAACCCAAAGAAATTGTATTTATACAATGCGTTGGAAGCCGGGAAACTGAGCGAACTTATTGTAGTGGTGTGTGTTGCATGCTCGCTTTGAAAAATGGAAGGTTGTTACTCGAAGAATTTCCTGATGCTAATATAACAATCTGTTATATTGATATAAGAACTCCTGAAAAAGGATTTGAAGAGTACTATGAGCGAGCTAAAGATGTTGGAATTAGAATGATCCGTGGAAAAGTTGGTGAAATCTCTGAAGATCCAGAAACTAAAAATCTAAAAGTTCGACTATATTCAACCCTAACAGATAAAATTGTAAAAATTGATGCTGATTTAGTTGTATTATCCACAGCAACACTCCCTTCAAAAGGTACTCAGCAGATTGTAAAGGTTTTAAATCTTGATACTAATACATATGGATTCCTTACTGAATCACATTTCGGACTAATGCCGCAAGAGACAAAGTCAAAAGGAGTTTTTATAGCGGGATTTGCTCAAGGACCGAAAAATATTTCATATTCAGTTTCTCAAGCTAGAGCAGCGGCTAGTAAAGTAGCTGAGTTAACAGCACCAGGACAAATCGATATAGAACTAATTACTGCTGAAGTGGATAGTGAATTTTGCATTTCATGTAGACGTTGCGAAAAGGAATGCCCTAAAAATGCCATTAGAATTGAGAAGGATATTGGTGCATTTATTGATGAGATAAATTGTGATGGATGCGGTATTTGTGCCACATGTTGTCCTACTCACGCAATAGATATCCGATATTATCGAGATCATCAATTATTTGCTGAAATAGATGGTCTTTTAGGAGGTGGTTAAACACACATGGATAATACTTATAGTCTAATCGTTTTTGCTTGTTTAAAATGAGGATATAGTGCTGCTGATTTAGCGGGAGTTTCACGATTGAAATATACACCGGCAGTAAAAATAATCAAAGTAAAATGTACTGGAAGAGTTGATGTTAAACATATCCTCTATAGTATTCGCTCTGGAGCTGATGGAGTTATGATTGTGGGGTGACGACCCAATGAATGTCAATTTAAAAAGGGTAATTTCACAGCTGAAAGACACGTTGAATTAGCAAACAGAATCTTAGCGTCCAGAGGTTTCGGAAATCAAAGAATAAATATGTATTGGCTAAGTGGAGGAGATGCTGGGAAATTTGTCGAATCTGTTAAGGACGCTTATGAAAAACTAAAGGAAGTAGGACCAAGTCCACTTAACTTAATAAATGAAGAAACGGAAACTGAAAGTAAACATGTTATAACTACCCCTGCGGAATGATTCTTATAAACAAATTCTAGTTATAAGAAGACTAACCTTGCACGGGAAGGGGTTTTTAATTAGTATTCAATTAAAAATTAAGATTTAATAATAAAATCTAATCCAGAAGGATGGAATTATGGTTCAAATTTCAAAAAATTCAAATTTCAATGGGATAACTCCAAAAAATTTAATGGATGCTACGTATGAAGCAGTTGAAAATTTTCAAATTCGAGCTTTCTTTGAAGCGAAGGATGAAATTTTGGAAACAGGAAAATTTTCTGAAGAAGAATTTTATGAACTTTTAGACGCGATGATTGATGCTGAAACAGAGCGTAAATTAGTCTTAGATTCCTTAATAGGTAAGGAACCGTTGTTTTTAGAGGAAATTGCAGAAACTCTAAAGGATTTTCCTGCAGAAAATGTAATTCGTGATATAATTTATCTTAAAGAACAGGGATATATTGAAGAACACATTGAAATAAAAACAAAAACTGTTATTAAAAAAATTAAGGGAGAAGAAAAAGAAGTCGAGGAAAAAGAATATTTCTACAGATATCAAGTAAAAGATATTCCCGACGATTTCATTGAACATTTTTTTGAACCAGTTTCTATTGTGTTCGATTCTGAAGTATGTTGTCAATGTGGATGGTGTTCATCTATTTGTCCTGTAAATGCCATTTCAGTGACCGCAGATACTTTGGAGATAAATGATGAAATATGTATTAAATGTGGTTTATGTTATTCAGTTTGCCCGAGATCATTTTCAATTGAGCAGGTGGGTAAAAGTATAAATAAACTTGATAAATCTTTAAATTTTTCAGAAAAAATTAATGGTTATATTAACACTTATTCTGCCAGTACCACTAAGGATGATATTAAAGAAGTACGACAAGATGGAGGGATAGTTACTTCTTTACTTGAATACTTACTTAAGGATAAACTGGTTGATGCAATTGTAGCAGTACAACATTCAGAAGAGAAATGGAAACCTGAACCGGTTATTGTAGATGACTTAAAAGATTTATATAAGACAGGAGGCACTAAATATGCAAATGCATCTACTTTAGCGATTATAGATAAAGCCAAGGAGTATAATAATATAGCTGTTGTAGGGACTCCCTGCATGATGAATGCGATTGAAAAAGGTAATCTTTTTTCAAGTGGTGTACCATTTTTCAAGAATATAAAATATAAAATAGGGCTTTTTTGTATGGAATCTTTTCCTTATGAAGGAGTCCTTGGATTAATTAAAGAGCAATTTGAACAAGATTTTAATAAAGTAACAAAGATGGATATTAGTAGTGGTAAATTTATTATTTATTTGGATAAAGGAGAAGATTTAAACGTTCCACTTAAAGATGTTAAATCTTATGCCCGTCATAATTGTCACTTTTGTGAAGATTTAACAGCAGATTATGCAGATATCTCAGTTGGATCAATTGGATCTGGAAGTGGATGGTCTTCTGTTATCACTCGAAATAAAAAAGGAGAAGAACTTTTTAAGGGTGCTAGTAAAGCAGGATTAATAGAATCCAAAAATTTAAAGGATGTTAAACCGGGGCAACCTTTACTAGAACGGATTGCTGGAATTAAAAGAAAAAATTGTAAATCAATTGAATTAAAGAAAGAAAAAGAAAGGAGTGACAACAATAACTGAAATTGAAAAATTAAAAAAGTTAAAATCCGTTTCAGATGACAACTATGAATATTTGAAAAAGATATTCGATCCAGATTTAACTAATTTATTAAAGAAATGTTATCAATGCGCCCGTTGCTCAGGTGTATGTCAAATCAGTAAAGTTCAAAAATTTACTCCTAGTAGAATTATTCAAACAATATTAGAAGGTTTTGAAGATGAGATAATCAATAGTGGGGTATTATGGGACTGTTTAATGTGTAATAGTTGTCTGCAACATTGTCCTAAAGATATCAATTTTGCTGATATCGTCAGAATTGCTAGATATAAAATGCAGATGAAAGATATTCAAAATCCTGGTCGGTCTATTGCTCATAAAGGTATTTATCCTTTAATGTCAGAAATGATGAGTCAAGATAATATGGAAATTGAGAGGCCTTTAGATTGGATTCCAAAAGGTTGTAAAACATCAGATAAGGGAAATATTTTATATTATGTGGGATGTTTACCTTTTTTTAATTATGAATTTGAAGACTCATTATCTATAGCAGAAAGCACACTTAAGATTCTTTGTCAATTAGAAAAAGATCCGGTAGCTGTTCTAAAAGATGAGATATGTTGTGGACACGATTTATATTGGGGCCAAGCAAAATTCGAAAGCTTTATTGAATTAGCAAAAAAAAATGTAAAAAGATTTGAAAAAACGGGAGCTACAACAATAGTTACAGCTTGTGCTGAATGTTATAGAACCTTTAAAATTGATTATTTAAAACTATTTGAAGATTTTAATGAAAGGTTTGAAGTCAAACATATAATTGAATATATCTATGATAAATGGAAGCAGGGAAAAATTCAATTTAAAAGGCCTAATAAATCTAATGAAGTTATCCCTTTTACTTATCATGATCCATGTAGATTAAGTAGGTTTTTACCAAAGGATAATAAAATAGTTGAGAATGTCCGAGAAATCTTCAAATATTTGAAGTTTATCAGCTATGATTTTAAAGAAATGGAGCATAATAAAGAAAATTCTTATTGTTGTGGAGTAAATTCTTGGACGAATTGTAATGAACGGTCTAAAGCTTTGAGATATAAACGACTTTTAGAAGCGAAAGCTGTTGGAACTAAAATGATTACAGCTTGTCCAAAATGTCGAATGCATTTGATTTGTTTAAAGAAAGATTATGATGATTTTTCTTCTATAGAAATTATAGATTTTTCAGAATTTTTAGTAGATATGATTAAGTTAATAGAACCTAATCAGAGTATTGAGGGGAAGTAATGGAAAAAGTAGGAGCCGTGCTAGTTATTGGTGGTGGAATTGCGGGCATTCAAACATCGATAGATTTAGCAGATTCAGGTTATAAAGTATATCTAGCAGAATCTACAACTAGTATTGGAGGAGTTATGTCTCAGCTTGATAAAACTTTTCCCACTAATGACTGTGCAATATGTATACTTGCTCCAAAGTTAGTACAAACTGGTCGACATGAAAATATAGATATTTTAATTAATTCTTCAGTAGAAAAAATTGAAGGAATTCCTGGTAATTTTAAAGTTGATTTAATTCAAACAACACTTCTTCTGGATCAGAGTAAATGTACAGGATGCGGTTTATGTGCTCAACAATGTCCAATAGAGGCTATTGATTTTTTTAATGAAAGGCTTTCTAATAATGCAGCAATTTCTGTAAAATTTCCTCAAGCGGTTCCATTAGTTTTCTCTATTAATAAAGAAGAATGTATAGGTTGTGGTATTTGTAAAGGAATATGTAAAGCAAAAGCTATAGACTATGAACTTCACGATAAAGTAATTAACCTTAATGTAGGCGCTGTAATATTAGCAATTGGATTTGATGAATACGATCCTACTCCTTTAACGGAATTGGGTTACGGTAAGCATTTAAATGTGATTACTAGCATTGAATTTGAACGTATACTCAGTGCTAGTGGACCACATTCAGGTTTAATAATTCGTCCCTCTGATGGTATTATCCCTAAAAAAATCGCTTTTTTACATTGTATAGGTTCAAGGGATAGAAAGCATAGAATTGATTACTGCTCTTCTGTATGTTGTATGTATACTACAAAAGAAGCTGTTATCGCAAAGGAACATATGAATATCATAGAACCAACTATTTTTACAATGGATATAAGAGCATATGGTAAAGATTTTGATAAATATATTGAACGAGCGAAAGATGAATATGGAGTAAGATATATTAGACGCAGAATATCTTCTATTAAAGAAATTCCAGATTCTAAAGATTTAAGGGTTTATTATGAAAATGGAAATGGGAAAATTGTAGAAGAAATATTTAACCTAGTTGTCCTTTCTGTTGGAATGCAACCTAACCGACAAGCAAATGAATTAGCAAAAAAACTAAATATTCAGTTAAATGAATATGGCTTTTGTAAAACTGGAACTTTTAACCCAGTAGAAACTTCGAGGCAGGGGATTTATGTTTGTGGTTCTTTTGCAACACCTAAGGATATTCCAGAAACAGTTATTGAAGCTAGTGCTGCTGCTGGACGGGTAAATGTTCTTCTATCAGAAGCAAGAAATAGTCTAGTCTCTAAGAAGGAACTCCCGGAAGAACTAGATGTAAGTGATCAACCACCCCGAATCGGTGTATTTATTTGTCATTGCGGTATAAATATTGGTGGGGTTGTTGATGTTCCTGGTGTCGTAGAATACGTTAAGACATTACCCAATGTTGTTTATGCAGAACATAATTTATATACATGTTCGGCAGATACCCAAACTAATATTAAAGAAAAAATCGAAAAAAATCAACTTAATAGGGTTATCGTAGCATCCTGTACTCCAAGAACGCATGAACCGTTATTTCAAGCAACAATTAGGGAGGTCGGTTTAAATAAATATCTTTTTGAAATGGTTAATATTCGAGATCAGTGTTCCTGGGTTCATATGCATGAACCTGAAAAAGCAACAGTAAAAGCTAAGGATTTACTGCGCATGTCCGTAGCAAAGGCTAGTCAATTGATCCCATTGCAAGAACAAGAGATATCTGTTATAGATAAAGGTTTAATTATAGGCGGTGGAGTATCTGGAATGTCAGCAGCGTTAAATTTAGCTTCTCAAGGATATGAAGTCTTTTTAATTGAAAAAGAAGACTCATTAGGAGGTTTTGCTCGAAATATTTATCAAACCCTTGAAAACGATAATGTTCAGGAATTTCTTGTAAACTTAATTAATAAAGTTGAAAATAATCAACTAATCCATGTATTTAAAAATGCCCAAATCAATTCAATATCAGGATATATAGGGAATTTTTCTACAAATATAAGCTATGGAATTAATAATAAAAGCATTGATTTAGATCATGGAATAATCATTGTAGCCACTGGTGCAAAAGAATATAAACCAGATGAATATAGTTATAGAAAAGATCAAAGAATTATATCGCAAACTGAATTTGAAAAAGTTCTTTTTACTACTGACAAGATAAGAGGATTAAAATCAATAATTATGATACAATGTGTAGGATCGAGAAATGAAGATCATCCTTATTGCAGTAGAATTTGCTGCTCAGAAGCAATAAAAAATGCCTTAAAAGCAAAAGAAGTAAACCCTGAAATAGAAATAATCATCCTATATCGTGATATTCGAACATATGGTTTTAAAGAAAAATACTATAACCTAGCACGAGATAAAAAGATAATATTTCTTAGATTCGATGAATCTAAACCCCCAGAATTAAAAATTAAAAATAAAAAGATAACAATTATAACAAATAATCCAGATTTAGGGAAACTTGAAATTAATCCTGATCTAGTTGTATTAAGTACGGGGCTCATAGCACCTGTAAAAGAAAATGAGGAACTTGCTAAAATGTTAAAAGTTCCACTTAATGAAGACAAATTCTTTTTAGAAGCTCATGTTAAGTTAAGGCCAATAGATTTTGCTACTGATGGCATATATTTATGTGGAAATGCACATTCACCTAAAGATCTTCGAGAATCAATAGCACAATCTAATGGAGCTGCTGCTCAAGCGGTTAAAATTTTAAGTGCTGAAAAACTCGTAACATCTGGACTTGTAGCTGTTGTAATAGAAGAAAATTGCATTGGATGTGGAAGTTGTATGGAAGTCTGTCAATTTAATGCTATAGAATTAATTGAGAAAGAAAGAACTTTCGAAGATATCACTATGACTATAAAGAAATCTCATGTAAATCCGGCACTCTGTAAAGGATGTGGTACATGTGGTGCACAGTGTCCTAATTCAACAATAGTTATTAAACATTTTGGATTTGAGCAAATACATGCTATGATTTCCGCACTTTTAGTCCAAACCTAAATTAAAAGGTATTACTATATGTCTAAATCAAAAAAGAAAGTAAACAAAAAGGATTTTCACCCCAATATATTGTGTTTTTGCTGCAATTGGTGCAGTTATGCTGGGGCAGATCTAGCGGGGGTCTCGCGATTTCAATATCCCTCAACTATTAGAATTGTACGAGTAATGTGTTCGGGTAGAGTAGATCCTGCTTTCATTTTGGAAGCTTTTAAAGATGGCATTGATGGAGTAATTGTGACAGGATGCCATATTGGCGATTGTCATTACTTAAAAGGAAATGAGTTTGCTAGAGATAGATTCGAACGGTTTCGAGATGTGTTAAAAATGTTCAATCTTAAAAAAAGATTTAGACTTGAATGGGTAAGTGCATCTGAAGGTAAACGATTCGCTGAAGTTATCACTGAATTTACGAACGAAATTAAAAAATTGGGGCCATTACAATGGTAATCCAATTGAAATTAATCTAATTGGATATGCTGGAGGTTCTGGATAACATGATGGATTATGATTATGATATAGTGATTATTGGTTCAGGTTTGGGTGGATTAACAGCAGCAAGTCTCCTCTCCCGTATGGGATTTAAAATTGTTGTAGTGGAGAGTAGAAACCGTATAGGAGGAAGATTTTCAACTTTTGAGTATGAAGGTTTTAAATTACCCACTGGTGCGATTCTCATACCTGATGGATGGGTGGTAAACTTACTTGAGGATATGGGAATCGGGGCTGATAATTTAAGACCAATAACACAAGTTTATTATAGAATTGACGGTGAGAGATATGAAATCCCGGCTGAAATAGGAGTTCCAAAAGTGCTTGATATAATAGATAAACTTGAAAGAAAAGATGCTGAAAAGAAGAAACGTCCAGTAAAACCTGTTGAATTACGTAAGATAATGCGTGGTTATTATAAAAAAATGCGGGGAATAAATCAAGAAGAAACTATAACTGTACGAGATTGGCTTCTCCAATATACGGAGAATGAAAAAGTGCATGATGCTTTTGATACTCTCTGTACAGGATTGATGATGGCTCATTCTTGGGAGCTACCTGTTTCAAAATTTTTCCTTTTCCAAGAAATGACTAAATTTTATATATCACCTGACGGAAACCTCAGCATAGTAGAAGAACTTGCTAAAGTAGTTGAAAAAACTGGCGCTGTTTGGATTAATTCCCCTGCAAGGAAAATAAATATCAAAGAGGGAAAAGCAACAAGTGTAATTGTTGAAAAGGAAGGAAAGCAAATTGAAATAAAATGTCAGATGGTTATTAGTAATATAGGGGCTAAATCAACGGTAAATCTGGCAGGAAAAGAAAATTTTGATAATGGATATCTTGAAAAGATGCGTATAAAACTCCGACCAAGCCCATGTTTGCTGGTTCTAGTCGCAAGCGATAAGCCTCTGTGCTTGGAAGGAATAAATAATGGGTTGGAAATAATAATGGGATCGCGAAGAATCAAAACTGTTATCCCTATTAGTAATATCTGTCCCGAACTTGTTCCCGCAGGGCAGCATCTTATTTACACTTCAGCTAAGTCCGAATCAACCCTCCATCCTATGGATATAAAATATGAAATGCAACAAGTTAAAAGTGATATTAGGGAATTCTTTCCAGATTTCGAAAATTACGGTCGAATTTTAAAAATAAGGGCATGCGGCATTATCAATGAATGGCCAGAAGGTCGAACTTGGCTTGGTTATGGTATGCCTTTAGAAACACCAATATCTAATTTATTTAACGTAGGAGATTCATGCATTGCTCCAGGTCTTATAGGAACTCCTGGCTCTGTAGAAAGCGGTTACCGCGTGGCCGATATTGTTAAAAAAATATTATAATCCAGTTTGAAGAATTATAAAATTTTATATTATGGACATTAGTGATCTTAAGATAGGACGAGAGGGAACGTTTATACCTCCATTTAAAAGTAATATCAATACGGTAAAAAGCTATGAAAATGAGGGATATGATTCCATATTTTTTGCCGATCATATCTTAAATTGGATACCAGAATCTATTTGGACTCCAGATATTACTGATCTTGCTACAGTTTATCCCAGTCCTCATCTAATATATGATGTTTTTGCTATGATGACTGTTGCTGCCTTACACACAAAAAAGATTTACCTCGGAACAGGAGTAACCGAAACTTTTAGAAGGAACCCCGCGGTACTTGCACAAACTTTTCTAACTTTAGATGAATTATCCAGAGGGAGGTCAATATTGGGGATAGGAGCGGGCGAAAAAGAAAATACTGTCCCCTACGGAATTAAATGGGAGAATCCTGTAAGTAGATTAGAAGAAGCCGTTATAATCATTAAAAAATTATGGGAAAGTGATGAGCAAGTAAATTATGATGGAAATATTTGGAAGTTAGAAAATGCCCTCCTCAGATTAAATCCTTTTA
>JAHPYZ010000023.1:26941-56374 GCA_019058425.1 Promethearchaeota archaeon | reverse complement strand
GAATGTCCTAATTGTCCCATTAACCACACCTCAGAACAATTATATGGTTCTATTCCTTCTTTTAACTGATCAGAATATAATAGAGGAAATGCTGAGAATGCTGCTGCTTCTGCTGCCATTCTTCCTACTACAACATGATCAGGATGAATTTCATAATTTACCCATGGATCAAACGTTACTACGCGATCTGCTTTAGTTTTTCTTACATAGAATACGAGTTTTTCTCTTAATTCTGATCCAGGAATAAATCCTGCATCTGGATAATCTAAAACGATTGTTTCTTCTACACCTAATATAAGATTAGCAGCCATTAATTCTTTCAAACGTGTTTCTGCAACTTGTTCTTTTGATAAATCCTTCCTTAGAGTGCCTACTTCTCCCTTGGTACAACATAAAGCATAAATAGAGTGTCCTTCTTCTGCCCATCTAGCTAAAGTGCCAGAACAAGAAAATGTCGCGTCATCTGGATGGGCAAAAATAGCTAATATATTATTCATAAAAATCATTATAATTTTATTTAATTTATAGTATTGGAAAATACGTATAAAATTAAAAAAGAATGTGAAAATAAGATTTTAGAATTATTCAGTTTCTCCATATTTCTTTATCCAAATCGGATCCTTAATTTGTAATACTCTTCTCTGTACTTTACCAACCATAGATTTAGGTATCTCTCCGATAATATCTATTTGTTCTGGACATTTATAATGAGTTATATTTTCTTTGCTCCACGCAATTAGCTCATCAGAAGTGATTTTACCTATTGAATCCTCATTTAATTGTACCCATGCTTTAACTATTTCACCGGTTTCGGGATCTGGTAAACCTGCAACTGCAACTTCAAGAACATCTGGATGAGTTCCAAGTAATTCTTCTACTTCTTTTGGAAATACTGAATAACCCTTATATTTAATCATTTGCTTCTTCCTATCACGAATAACCATTTGGCCCATTTCATCCATATAACCAATATCACCTGTTAAACACCAAATCCGACCATCCCACTCTCGAAGAGTCTCAGCAGTAGCTTCGGGTCTGTTCAAATAGCCTTTCATTACCTGTGGACCACAAACACAAATTTCACCTGTATATTCAATCCCATAACCTTCCAATGGGCCTTTACTAAAGTCTTCAGAGTCAAAAATAGCCCAATCAACTCCAGGATATGGCAAGCCAATTGTTCCAGGTGTATCTGTACCGTCAAAAGGTCCAGCACTTACTGCAGTTGTGCATTCTGTAAGCCCATATGCTTCAACCAGTTTACCACCACTAATCGCTTCAAATGCATCCTTTACAGGCTTATGTAATGGTCCTGCTCCACTTACGCATAATCTAAACATATTTTGGAGTCGAGGTTCTGGATTTTCTTTTAAGTAGCGAGTTAAACCAATGAAAAGATTTTCCACGCCAGGTAAAACTACACCCCCTTCCGGTCCTACTTCCAATATTGTATCAACCACTTCTTTTAAAACAAGTTCACGTTTAGCGAATAGTATATTATAACCTCCTCCTTCAATTACAACGTTCTGAACGATAGTCATTCCGAATGCATGGAACATAGGTATTATTCCTATACATGCCAATGGATAGGGCGCGTCAGGCATCCACATCACATTTTGTTTAGCATTGGTTACACAATTATAATGTGTAAGAACCGCTGGTTTTGGTACACCTGTTGTGCCGCCTGTCATTAAATAAACAGCAGTATCATTTAAAGGATCAACTTCAACCTTAGGAAGATCAACTTCTCCTCGTTTTTGACATCTATCCAAAAAGTTTATGGCCCCTGGAACTTCTCCGTAAGGAATGGTACCATCTGCGATTAATTGTTCTTTGACAGCAGGAGGAATAGCTGCTAAATCTACTATACAAGTAGAAATAACAAAGTCAAATTTATATTTGTCTTGAATAGGTTTCATTAGACCATACATGACATCCATACACAGAAGTCCCTTTGGTTTTACTTGTTCGAGGACATGGAGAATTTCTATAGGTTTATATGTCGGATTAAGTGGGAGCACAATTCCCCCCAGTTTAACAGTAGCGAAATAACAAATTGTAAATTGAAAACAATTAGGTAAAAGAATGGCAATTACATCACCTTTCTTTATTCCCAGTCGGGATAACGATGTGGCGAAAGAATCTGTATACCTCCTTATAATACGGTAGGTCAAAAATGTTCTTGAAAACCACATAAATTTATTTTTAGCAAATTCTTCAGTTTTTTGATCGAACCAATCTCCTAAACTAATAACTGGAAATTCAGGGTGTTTTAGAACTCCCTCTTGATATTTTTTAAACCAAGGTTTATTATCATCTACATACCATTTGGGTACATTCATATTATTTCCACATTTTTTTTGTTTTGATTTGCATCCATTTAAAATAATTTGGTGAAATTACTAATAAATGTTTGTGAACCTTATTAAACTCAAAAAATAAGGAAATACTCTATGTAAAAATATTAATTAACTCCTATGTTTTACATCTATAGGTCTTCCAGGACTCCCTTGGTAATATAACTTTCCGGGCTTACCTCTCCAATTTTTATGCAATACAGTATTGGGATAAATTACATTATCGTCTGTACTTAGAGCTCCACAACCCATTATTGTTCCTGGATAAAATGTATTGTTTTTACCGATTTTTATTTCTATCATCGTGATCTTACCAAAGATTGTATTTACAGCATGGCTAGAAAGTCCGCTAGTAGGATAAAAAAAAGCATTGTCTTCAATATCGGTGAATTCTAAGCCTACATATGCATCATTATAAATAACATTCTTTCCAATTTTATTATGGCTAATCTTACGCAATACTCGATTAATAAGCCATGGAAATGGTGATTTTGAAGTTAACCACATTGGGAATTTTATTATAAATCCTCTCTTGTGGTAATATTTCATCAACTTTCCTTCCTCACTGTTTACGTCATCAAGTACACGTTTAAAAACACCTTGTTTTGGGGGAGATTTTTTATTCCAGCTTCGAGCCCATAGAGCAGTAAAATCAATTAAAATGATCAGGTAAATATAATAAAGGACTAAAAAAACAACTGGTAAAGTGAAAATATGAATAATAGCGGGGATTGAAAGCAGATTTATAAAACCATATTCAAATAGTAGAAAAAGACCTAAGCAGATATAAAGTGGTACTAAAAAACTAATAAAGTTTATTTTGAAAAAATCTAAAGCAGGAAGCTCAACAGTTTTTTCAAGTTTCTCTTCAAAACTTAAATCTTCTTCGTTTTCCTGGGTATCATTCATAATTATATATCCGAATATTGTATATAAAAAAATTACTTTATAATATAAAATCCAAACTTTTTAACCTCATAATTAATTTGATTTTTCAATTTAGGAGATATCATAATTCCATTTAAGTATAAGAATACCATGCCAATAACAATCTTCAAATATAAAAATTTATCACCATTATGGATAGCTGTTTTCATTGATATTATTGGATTTTCCATGATCCTCCCGATGTCTCCATTTATAGCAGAAAGTTTCTCTATTCCAATTTTCATTATGGGTATAGTCCTTTCTATAAATGCAATGTTTTCTTTTGTATTTGGACCAATTCTAGGAAAACTTAGCGATAAATATGGAAGAAGACCATTACTTCTTATTTCACAAGCAGGAACATTTGCGGGATTTATTTTACTTGCATTTTCAAACTCAATTTGGCTATTAATAATCTCTAGAATCATAGATGGAATTTTCGGTGGAAATTTTCCGATTGCCAAGGCAGTAATTGGAGATGAGGTTCCTCCAAAAGATAGAGGTATTCAAATGGCCAATATTGGGGTAGCACATGTTTTAGCTTCTCTTATTGGTCCAGGAATTGGAGGAACGCTCTTTAGTGTTGGTGGTTTACTTTTACCGGGATTATTTGCAGCAGGACTCTCCTTATTCACCATGATAATCACAATCTTTATTTTAAATGAAACATGGCCTAAGGAAAAACGTGATCTAAACCATGAGTTAAAGAAACATGTTGTTATTCATATCAGAAAAAATAAAGGTGCAATGTGGTATTTAACACTATGGGGTTTTCATACAGCATCCTTCATGATCGCTATGGCTTCACTTTCCTTTTTTGCACAGATTGTTTTTGGAATAAATGCTTTTGAGATTGGCGTTCTCTTAATGATAACAGGAATTTTCCGTGCCATTGTACGTTTTACTCTGTTTAAACCAACAATAAAAAAGCTTGGGGAAAATAATGCCATTAAACTAGGTTTAGGAATGTTCCTTTTTTCATTCTTTCTTGTAGGATTTTCTGTTAATTTACTTATGTTTTTTGCTTTGATAATGGTTATTAGTTTTGCAGCATCTTTGACTCGTGGACCTTTAAATAGTATGATAAGCCAGTCAGTATCGCCTATGGAACAAGGAAAAATAAATGGGTATTCCTCAGGTTTAGATAGTTTTGCTCAAATTGTTGGACCATTACTAAGTACTTTCATGTTAAACTTTTTTATGCCGTTTTATCTAAGTTTTCTTATCAGTTCAATTGCTTTAGTTCCTTTCTTAATGGGTTTTAAAGCAATCCAATTGAAGAAATACGAGATGCCTAGATTAAATCAAGAAAGATTAATTCAAGAATAATTATGTATTTGTTTAATCTAATTTTGTAAGAATTCTAAAATTATTCTATTTACTTCTAAAGTCTTTGTTTTTGGAGATTCATGACCTGCTTTTTCAATGATTTTAAGCACACTATTAGGAATTCTTCTATGCATCTCCTCTGCATTACTTTTTGAACAAACTCTATCATGTGACGCAGCTAATACTAAAGTAGGACTCTTTATTTCATGTAACTTCTCTAAAGTATTAAATCCCTTTAAAGCTTCAATTTGTAGTTCAATATCGCGTGGAGTTGGCATAAGGATTGTACTTTCCCTTATTTCATCTTCAGCAGACCAAATACCAAAAAATTTTTTCTTTGGATTTACCTTTAATTCTTTGCGGTAGTCACGGTAGAACCAAATATGAGCATTATCCCAAAAGGCTTTCTCTGGAACCTTTTTAATGAGTTCTAATTGTTCTAACCTATTTTTTTTCAGTAACTCTAAGCCCACATAATCTGGGGCTCCACTAACGGTATTTACTAAAATTAACTTATTAACGTATTCCGAGTGTTGTAGAGCAAATTGTTGGGCAATCATACCTCCCATAGACGTCCCTAAAAAGTGTGCTTGTTTTATTTCAAGAAGATCTAATAATCCTTTGATGTCATCAGCAAGACTACCCATAGTATAGGGTTCATTAACTCTTTCAGTTTTTCCAGCTCCTCGGTTATCAAAAGTTATTACCTTGAAATGTTCAGATAATGCGGGGACCTGACATTTAAAACCTTCTTTTCTTGCACCAAAACCTTGAATTAATATAATTGGATAACCTTCACCAAATATTTCATAACAGATTTCTATTCCATTTATTTTTGCAAAAAGTTCTGCCATATAATTCTTTAAAATTACTTTTTTAGAAAATCTATAATAGTTTCATTAACTTCTGGTGCTTTTTCTTTCGATACTCCATGTCGTGCATCCTTTATTACCTTAAAAACACTGTTAGGAATTTGTTCGTGGATGTTTGTCTGTACTGAAAGTGTTGCGATTCGATCTTTCTCTCCGCAGATCAAAAGAGTTTCACTTTTAATTTCATGAAGCCGACCTGTTACATTGTGACCTTTAACTGCACTTGCAGCATTATTATTATCTTCTGGAGTAGAAGGGTTAGCTAAATCTATATTTACAAGATCCTCAACTGACCATAAACCAAAAAATTTTTTTTTAGGATCTTCTTGCATCTTTTTAAAAAATTCACGAGAATAACTCGCTTTTGCACTTTTTAAAAATGCATGTAGAGGATCTTTTTTTAATTCTTCAGAATAGGCTATTTTCCCCTGACTATACATTTCTGGACCTTGCTCATTAGGAAAACCTGGAAATGTGTTTATTATTATAAATTTATTTACTCGTCTAGGATATTTTAAAATGAAGTTTAGCGCAATCATACCTCCTAAAGACTCTCCTAGTAGATGAGTTTTCTCTATATTGAGGTATTCTAAAAGTCCATTAATATCATCTGCATACATATCCATTGTGTATGGATAATTAGGTTTTGAGCTTTTACCTGCTCCTCTATTATCAAATATTATAACTTTGAAATATTTTGATAAAGCACCAACCTGAGTAAACCAACCATCTTTAGAAGCACCCCATCCATGAACTAATATGAGAGGTTCTCCTTCCCCATGTATTTCATAGCAAATTTTAATTCCGTTAACTTCAGCATACAGTTCTGTCATACAAATCAATTTAGTAAGATGATAATAATTATATTATACTTTAGGATTTTAAAAATTTTATAATATGTTGATTTATTATATTAGGATATTCTAGGATTGATTGATGAGCAGCATTCTCAATAACAATGAATTTACTATTGGGGAGATTTTCATGAATTCGTTGATTTAATAATTTAGGACACGATCTATCTTTTTCTGCTGCAATTATCAGAACTTGATTTTTAATTTCATGTAACCTCTCATAAGTATTATGAGATTTTAACACTTCTCCTTGGTGAATATAATCTCTCTCTGTTGGTCCGTAAGCAGTTTTTTCTTCTACTAGATCCTCCACCGTCCAGATATTATGAAATTTCTTTTTTGGATTCTCTTTCATTTTTTTCCAAAATTCTTTTGAATAACTTTTTTTTGCATGTTCTAAGAAGGTGTTTATTGGATCTTCTTGAAATTCTTTAAGATCATTAATTGCTCTATTGACATACCATTCAATTCCTTTATCAGGTGGAATTCCTGGAGGTGTTACACTCGCTATTGTATTAATTAATATTATTTTATTAACTCGTTTAGGATATTTTAAAACGAAATTTTGCACGATCATGCCTCCTAAACTATGTCCCGCTATATGAGTTTTTTTTATATTGAGATAATCTAACAAACCATTAATATCATTGACAAGAACTTCCATTGAATAGACTCCATCAGGTCTATCTGACTTTCCAGCACCTCTGTTATCAAATCTTATTACTTTAAAGTATTCAGATAAAGCATCATATTGAGCACGCCAATGTTCTTTTCTATCACTAAAACCGTGGACTAATAAAAGCGGGTCCCCTTCGCCTTTTATTTCATAACATATTTTTATACCATTTACTTCGGCATAAGATTCAGACATAACTAATAAAAAAGAGGAATGATAAAAAATTTAATCCTTTAAAAACTCAATTATAGAATTATTCACTTCTGGAGCATACTCTAATGGAAGATAATGCCCACTATTGTATACAATTAGTTTACTTTTTTGGAGTCTGTTATTTAATTCTATGCTTACACTCTTAGGTGATATTCTATCTTTTTCTGCTGCAAGTACTAAAACATCATTTGAAACTTCATGAATCCTATCAATTGTATTTAATCCTGCAATAGCATTGATTCTATTTTCAATATCATGCGGTTGTGAAGTATCTTTAAAAACCATATCCATCAAATCACTTGTATTGAAAATTCCATGAAATTTTTCATCTGGATTCTCAACCAGCTGTTTATAGAAATTTCGTGTAAACCGTTGTTTCATTTTTTTGAAAAAAGCACTTTCGGGATCCTTTAGTTTCTCTTTATGAAAATTTAGTTGGCTATTCTTAAACATTTCAAGACCAGATTTGTCTACAGGAAGCTTAGTAAGAGCTGCGATGAGTACGAGTTTATTTACTCGCATAGGATGGTTGAGAACAAAATATTGGGCGATCATTGCACCAGTTGCCCACCCAATTACATGAGCTTTTTGAATACCTATTTCATCCAGAAGACCTTTGACATCATCAGCGAGAGTTTCAAGGCTAAAGGGCGCTTTAGGGTGATCTGATTTTCCAGAACCCCTATTATCTAACAATATAACTTTAAAATGGTTTGCTAATTCTGATGTTTGTGCAACCCAAAATTCTTTATGTAATCCAAAACCATGAATAAGAACAACGGGGTATCCCTCTCCATGGATTTCATAACAAATTCTAACCCCATTCACATGTACAAATAAATCAGTCATATCTATTAGAAATTCAGAAAAATAATAAGGATTATCATAAAATAATTTTAAGAATTATAAAATCTTTAATTAAATACTTTTAAGGCATTGTAAATAGGGAAAATCTATGATTGAAGAAAAAGTGCTAATTTCAAGTACCACAGGTAGTGATCTTCACGGAATCCATTTCTTACACGATAAAGAAGCAAAAAAATCCTCAATTCTAATAATATGTCATGGATTTACGGGGGATAAATACGAGCACGGTCATTTTCCTTCTTTAGCTAAAGCTTGTAATAATGAAGGTATCGATGGACTTATTTTTGATTTTACTGGATCTGGAGAAAATGAAAGAGTACCTGTAACACTATTTAAACAAATTGAAGATGTGGAATCTGTATATAAATGGGTGCAAAATCAGGGGTATAAAAACATTGCTGTATTGGGATTATCATTTGGAGGGCTCACTATACTAGGAACCAATTTACCTGGAATCAAAACATATATATTTTGGTCACCAGTCTTATTTCTTCATACTACTAACGATCAAGCAGACTGGTTTAGGGATTTAGACAAAGGTCCTGTAGAAATTCCATCATCTATAGATGGAAAACCTATAATTATAGATATGACTTATATGACAGATTTTGCTAAATTCCTAGTAAAAAAACATCTAAAAAAGTTTGATTACCCCGTATTAATTGTAGTTGGAAAAGCTGATGAAACAACACCATGTGATTTAACTAGGAAAGCATTCAATTTTCTACCAAATAAAGATGAAAACAAGTTTGTATCAATAGAAAATGCTACTCATGAAATCGAAGAAGAATATCTAAAAGATTTTATAAAGCATACAGTTGATTGGTTGAAATTGTATTTAGGAGTAAAATGATTAATTACTTCTGTTATCAACAACCTTTGGTGTTTTTAATTTCAAGTAATTAAAATTTTCTAGAATTTTTGAAAGCTCATCCTCGGAAATTACTGAATTAAGCCTTTTATTAGCAGAATTTTGATTTAAAACATTCTTAACAATAATCTCGCCATAATAATTTTCGATTAGATTTCGAATATCATAAGATTTCTCTCCAATTTGATAGATCTTGCTCTGGATAAGTTGTTTTTTTAACTCATGGATTAGTTTAAGAGACCATTTTCTAAATTTAGGAAACTTCTTTAGATATTTCAAATCAATTGTACTATATTCTTGGTTTTTTATTAAATTAGCAATCTTTTTTGAAATGTACTTTTTGAGATCAAGCTTTAACTCTTGAAGTGAAACTCTCTTTAAATCATCCATTAGAAATTTTTGAAAAATTGTTCTTTTTGTAAAAATCTGGGAATATTGATCAAAACTAATCATTTTAAGTACTTTATCCTTATAATTAGCTTTAGTAATAACTCTTAAATACGTCCCATTAAGCTCTTTTGCAATTTTAGTTTGAATGAAATCAAAAAAGGATTTCTTAGATGTTTCTTTGTCGGGTAAGAAACTATGGTTATATATATCATATATTTTTTCTATTGCATCTAACTCGTCAATTCTATATTCTTTCAAATCATCAATTATTTTCAAAGGCAAATAGGAAGCAATATATTCTATTCCAGACCACACTAATTCGATAGCGGATTTTATACTGATTCTTCTTAAAGGTTTCATTATTTTGGTACTATTGCTTTTAATTGCAATAGGTTTTTTTTCACACAATAATAAATCAAATGGGTGAATATAATGAGTTAATGAATGTGTTTTATCTGGTATTATATAACCATCATTAAATTGACAGATATAACTTCCCATAATTGGTTTTTGGGCTAAATCCCATTCAATTAATACATAACTATCTAAATCATGAAAATTAACTTTATATTCTAACTCATTTATAGGATCAATTTGAACTGTATTCATAATTTTAGGTTCAAAATTGCCCCAAAAATTCTTAACTTCATACCGAATTGGATTGTTTGCAGAAAATATCTCAGCAAAAACTGGATAATTTTCAATAAAATTAATATTTTCAGTGTACTCTAAATGATGCCGTTCAAATCCACATTTGTCTAAAATGTAATAATGTAGGTTAGATTCTTTTTTAAACGCGGAACCCCAAATTAAAGTGGGATAATTATATTTCTTTGTAAATTTCATGGGGCGTAATTTATCATTGTTAGTATTTGCTATTACTAAAGATCTAAGAAAAGCATGTTTTGATTTAAGCCCCTCTACATATATTTTCCGTAATTGGCGTTTATACTCTTGAATTTTAGTACTTATTGTATTATGACTATTAAAACCACAGTTTATTGCAATTTTATTAAAAGAATCGATCACTTCTTCCGATTCCATGTTGAGAATAGCTTCATTAATTAAATCTAAGGTTTTTTCTTCGATTACTGAATTTAAATCTGTTTTAGAATTCTTGATGATATCTTTAAAATGATCTGCAACATATATTTTTGAATCTAGCTTACTTACTAATAAATACTCCAGAATTGGATGTTCGATTTGGTGGAATTTAGCCTTTTTTAATATATCAATTAATAAATCTTTAGGAAGATTGAGTAAAAGTCTTTGTATATTAATTATTGTCTCAACTTTTTTAGGGAAACTGTATTCATTTAATTGAGAAAATGTAGAGCTTATAATATCTGGAAAATCATTTGAATGTTTATCGGCTAATTCTTTATATTTCTCGGCATATTTTAAGAATAGATCGAATAACTCGTATTTTAAAGAAATTTCACCAATTTTCAAGATGAGCTCTATGTTTTTTGATTCTTCAAATGCTTGACTTAAAAAATTAATAGCTTCAGAAAATTTTGATTCTTGAATTAAATCTTCTGCTTTAAGAACATAACTTTTTGATTTGCTTTCTTTAACTAAACTGAAATCTGATGAAAAAATAATACTATGGTAGTTACTACAAATTGACTTACAAATATCAGTTTCCAATAATAATAAAATCTTAACTATATGTTTGCAGAATCGATATCCATTTCTGAAATCTGGACAATCATGTACTACCTTAAACTCCCCACTATAAAGTTGAAAGATATTCACAACATATCTTGAAGTTCCTGAACCTTGAATATCAGCAATTATCCTGATTTTTGGATCCTTTTCGATACTGAAATTAATAATATTTTTATTTGGGATATTTTTTCCTCTATTTAACCTTGCTCCTCGCACATACCTTTTAAAAATATCAACATTTTGCAGATTATTTTTTAAATCCAAAATTACTACCCATTTGTTTGGAAGTTTATTGATTAGTTATAATTTCAGATATCAGTTTTGGAAAATCTCTCCACTGATTTAAAGTTAAAAGAACTCCATTTGCCTCTTCTACCATTTTCTTTGCCATAACTGGTGAAAAACCGAATTTTGGAACAACCATAACAAATCTTACATCCTTTTCACTCATTTTCTTTAACTCTCTTATACTATTATTAAAGTCAAATATATCGGCATCAGTGAAAAGTATATTTAATTTATGCTTTGATCTTGCCTTCTTTTCAAATTGAAGATTTGCCCATTTTAAGGCAGAATTAATACATGTTCCTCCTCGAGCACTAATATCTAATAATTCATCAACAACCTTCTCTAATTCAATTTCTTGATCTAAATCCTTAATTCGATGCGTATTTGATTCGAAAAATGTAAGCGCTAATTCTTCTGGTTTGAAAGCATAAACAAGCATAGTTGTACAAAGTGCCATTTGAGAAATTTTTTGACCTGTCATACTTCCACTAATATCTAACTCCATGACTAGACAACGGAGACCTTGAGTAGTTTTAGATACTAAGAAATCGTCATTTGTAATGGTCGCCACTGTCTTTCCTCCTTCTAAAAGATTACTTACAGTTTCTTCCAAGTCAATTAACTCAAAATCATCGCCAGGTGTATAGGGAATGACAATATTTTCAACTATTGGCCCTGAATTTGCTGACCCTATGAGAGAATTTGCGGATCTAATACCTAAATCTATCATAATTTGTTTTATGATTTCTTTGAGTTTTCTTTTAACTTTCGCAGAGACATTATGTCTCGAATAAAACCATTGTTCGAGCAAATCTAAGCCACTTCCTGCGCCTAAAGAAGAAAGAGCCACATCAAGTGCTTGGTCTCCCATTTTTTCAGCTGAATTTAATACTTGAGACATATATTTTTCATTTAACGCACTTAATGCATCTAAGTTTGTAGATTGTGGGGGATTTTCTCCTATAGCAACTCTTAAAACTTGATCAACTTGCTGAGGAGAAAGTTTCAATTGTTTTAGATAATCTTTATAACCCTGATATGTAGAACTTTTTTCTTCAACCATTTGTTTAAAATATTTAAAATCTGCTTCAACTAAACTCAGAATCTCTGCGTCAGTCATATTCAACTTTTTTCCTGCTTTTTTAATTGAATCCAAATTGGGTAAAAAACCCATTTCATTAAAATTCTTTACACAATTTCTTAAATTATCTTTGCTTGTTGCTAATTCTGTAGTTTTATTTACGACATCTTGAATTTTATTATTCATTTGAGATCTACATACAAAATCTGTACAATTATCTTTCTGAGTAATTAGTGTATCCGCATAATTCTTCATATGGGCATTTAATACATCTTTCTGATCAAAATCCTTTACAATTGATTGGACTTCTTTATCAATCACATTGGATAGGATTTTCCTCCATGAGGGTATCTTTGTAGGATTTTTAATAAGGTGATTTCTAATATCACCTAAATCTGCTTTATTAGAGAAATTATCAAAATCATTACAGATTTTCTCCAAAAATTTCTCACTTAAATCTCCACCAAAATACTGATCATAGTTTTTAACACTCTGATAAGCGTCCTTAAATGGCAAATCTAGACTATTATCTACAATACTATCCATTTTTTGCTTATTCAAGTTAAAAATCGAGCCCATAACCTTTGTAGCATTGAATAAGTCGTTTAAATTTCTATTCGGTTGTCCTAAACTTTGTTTAAAAGCATTTTTCATAATATTTTGACTTTTAATATCTAATATATTTCCTTTTATAGCAAATTCAGCTAAATTCAACGCATCGTAGAAATTATTTTGACAAAATTCATTTAGAGTGTTTTTAAAATCAAACTTATTTATACCTTTATTATTTTGATTTAATTTTAAGGCTTTATTATTGCTCATTCTCTGATTTTGGGCATATTGAGATAAAAATTTCTCTCTGGCATTATTAGAATTTTTAATGATCTCCTCTAAAATATCTAATTTTTCAGCAAAACCAATATCTTCCGGCTCTAAGTGGTCGATTTTTTTTCTTAAAAGGTCCTTAGCATAATCTAATAGCGAATCTAAATCATTAAACTTATCAAAATCGGTAATGGCATTTCTATCAATTACATCTAAAGCAGTTTTGAATGGGTCTTCTTCAAGCTCATTTCTAAACTTATCAAAAAAATTATCGAATGTAGACTCCATTATGCTATCTAAGTCTAAGTCTTCTATTTCATTAAAGTCATTTTTCAATAATTCAAGATCATCATAAATCTCATCCAAATCATCTAAATCGATTTCTAAATCCTCGATAAGGTCTTTGGGTTTCATAGATCCTAGGATATTTGAATTCCTCATTTCCGTTGAGATTTTTCCTTCAGGTGATTCAGAATATGATAATAAATCTTTAGCAATCTGTCGAGCCAAGCTTTGATTCTCTAAAGCACTGGTTATTCCAGCAATTTCTATGAAGTCTTCAGTTTCACACACACCTCGATTTAAGAATCTAGCTAATATTAATTTACATATTGCAATTGCTTGCCTAATTGATGGCTTATATAAGCATTTCTCATGCTTTCTTAAAACAGTAATGAGTTTAAGACTAAACCAAATAGGATCTTCGGGGAAAATTTGAGACAATTTAATCACTTTAACATTATTTTTTATACCTTTTTAGGTAGAACCGACTACTTGAGAAATTATGCTCTTAATCACATCATTTACCTTTACTCCTGGTTTTGTTTGTATAGCACCGTATAATACACTACTTGCTATTTCTTGAAGGATTTTATTAGGTTCTCTTTTCGATTTCTTCTGTTCTACCCCCGTAAGGCGTGCTAATGCAATTCCACTTCTTAAACTTGCGGGAGTCTGAACTTGATGATGAGTGCGGGTTCGATTAATTATCAGATAAATTTTTTCAAGGGTACTCTCATTAACCTTATAATAAGGATTGTTATGTTCAATTATTTTCATCTCGGTTTTTTTATCTGGGTAATCTAATTCTATCCACACGTTAAATCGGTCTTTTAAAGCTTCTCCTAACCTATGAGTTCCCACTAGTTCTGAAGGATTCATTGCTCCAATAAAAAAAAATCCGCGTGATGCTTTTATCCGCCCTATATGAGGAATAGAAATTGTTTTTTCTTCAAGAGGCTCCAATAGTGAGTTTTGAGTATATTCAGTTGCTCGATTCACTTCATTCGCAAGAAATAATCCTCCATTTAACATAGCTTTTATTAAAGGACCTGGATTAAATGCTTCAAATGAAAAACCTTTTTGTATTGTAGTTGCAGGATTAAAAGAACCAACTAAATGAGCTGGTTTAGTTGACTCATCAAAAGTAATCCATTCAAATGAGCTGTTACCTGTGATTTCTGCTCTTGATTGAGCATAAAATCTACAAAGTGTAGTTTTTCCAATTCCTGGTGGTCCTACTAATATTGGATATAGATTTGATGCATCTGCTTCATAAATCAAATCAAGAGCTTCTTGATATTGACCAGATAATACTATTTCCATCTTTTCTTCTCTATGAGAAAGTAGATTCCTCTCAAAGAGTTCTTTCAGAGTGAGATCTTTTTTAGTAACTTGAGATTTAGCTGATTTTTTTAAATATGGTGAATTTTTTAAAATTGACAGATTATCCAATGGTTTTTTTGTCGTTTTCTTTTGAGGGGATTTTTTCGCTGTACTTTTAGTTGCTACTGTAGCTTTTTGAGTTGGTTTTTTAGAAACAGATTTTGATGTTGTTGTCTTTCTTGTTAGTGGTTTTTTCGCCATTTTTTAAACCTTTAAAAAATGATTTTTGAATTTTTGTACTCATAAAGAATTTCCAAATTACTATTTAAAAACTACCTCATAATCAAATTAGAAAAAAAATGATAAGGAAAAAAATCAAACAAGACAAATTGGAAATCCACAAAATTTGCAGTTTCCATTAGAATCCAAGAATGTTTCTTGAATCCCCAATATTTTTCTTTTTATTACTAAATTAGAGCATTTAGGACAATTTGTATTATCATAATCAGTACTAGATAAATTTCCGAGATAAACATATTTCAGTCCAACATCTTTTGCTATTTTATGAGCATTATATAAAAGTTCTATTGGTGTAGGCTCTGAAAGCCCATAATCGGATGATTTATAATGAGGAAAGAATCGACTTATATGATATGGTGTTAATTCACCTAATTCATTAAAAATTCTTTCAGAAATTTTCTTAATAATTTCATCCTGAGAATTTAATTCTTGTATTAATAACGTAG
Source organism: Promethearchaeota archaeon (assembly GCA_019058425.1). Classification (GTDB taxonomy): domain Archaea; phylum Asgardarchaeota; class Lokiarchaeia; order Sigyniarchaeales; family SOKP01; genus Loki-b32. The sequence continues at coordinate 40,802 of JAHPYZ010000023.1, read as the reverse complement.
TGAATTCAATATGAACACCCAACTCCTTCGCTAATTTAGCATTTCTCCATACTTTTTCTACATCAGTACCACAATATTTCTGAACCATATTAGAATCACCTTTAATATCTATGTTCATTGCGTCAAGACCCGCATCTACTAAATCTTTTAAAACCTCCTCTGTCATATAACCATTTGTAACATAGGTATTATATAATCCATTCTGTTTTGCTAGTTTAAAAACTTCTAATGAGTATTCAAACATTAATGTAGGTTCATTAAACGATATCGATATTCCATCACACTTCCTTTTTAGTGCAATCTCGATGAGTTTCTTTGGAGGTAAAAATTCATCGGAAGAAGCAAATTGAATTGCTCTTGAAGCATTAGTTTTTGATAAGTGATGATTTTGACACCAAAAACATGCAAAATTACAACCATAAGTACCTACTGTTAAGGCTATACTTCCTGGATAAAAATGGTAAAGTGGTTTCTTCTCAATTGGATTAAAAGATATTGCAGGGATTAAACTATACACTATAGTAAATATTTCTCCATCTTTATTTATTCGAGTCTGACAAAATCCAGTTTTACTATTTTCTATCTTACATCTTCTTTCACAAGTTAAGCATTGTGAGGTTTTTTCATCAATTTTTCTCTGGTACTTAGCTTTCTTTAGGAATTTTGAGTTCATTTAATTTCAAGATTAATTTTTCGCAATATCTTTTAAGACTTTGCCATTTTGTATTATCCCATAATCACAGAATGAATTTGATGACCATCTCTCAAATACAACATCTAAGCAGTCAAGGATTTTTGCAAAATATAAGTATATTACTACTCCATGGGATACCATTAAGATTTTCTTATTAGTATATATTTTCTCAATATCTCTAACCTTCTTTGAGAATCTTCTAAGTGCATGATTTGCTGTTTCCCATTTATTAAATGACTTATTCCTTATTTCCATATAGAATTTTATGTTCCTATTATATTCCTCTTTCGCAGCAAAAAAATAGCCATTATCTCGAACTATCTCATTTAATTTCTTTTCTCTAATTATTGGCTTATTAAGTCTTACTGCTAAAGGTATTGCTGTTTCAAATGCTTTTTCTTCATTAGAAGTAATTATAAGTTCTGTGTCATCAAATATTGCTGATTTTAATAATAATCTAGCCTCTTCTTTTCCTTTTTCAGTTAAAGTCCATTTAGATACGATTACATGATTATTGATTTTAGTTTCAGCGTGTCTTAAAAAAATTAGAATATTATTTGGCATTAACCTGTTTTTGATATTTTATTTTTTTTTAGAAATTTCGGATTGATAAAATCCATACATTATCATTCTATACTTTTGATAGGTGATAAACTTCTGGAGGTTTTTCCTCCCATTCTTCAAAAGGATCATCTTTAACAGATTCTATCATTTTTTCTCTCGCAGCACTCCAATCTTTTTTTGATTTCCAAATAGCAAGACCGACTAAACGACCTGTATCTTCATCTTTGGTTGTATGTGCCATAATATAACCTTTTAATCCTTCCATTGCCTTTCCATAGCGATGCATTGAGTCAATGAGGAATTTTTCTTTTTCTGGTTTAGGATAATGGATTGACATATGCACAAACATATATTTAATACCTCTCAATCTTATTTTATTTAGATTTAAATATAATTATATTTATTTGTTTTGTTATTAGTTATAAAATCCTTAATTTATCTTGTTTTAAGTAGCTTCATTAATATTAGGAAAAACTTAGAAAATATGTATCTAATTACCGAAAGATTAAATGTATGCCTTATTAACTTCAGTAATCTATATTTTCTTGGTTTAAATGTGCTTAATTCTTTATCATATGTAATTTCTGATATGAAGAAATTTTTATTAACTATTGATAAAAATAAAGAATATGTCATTATGGCTATTATATCCCAAGCCCTTTTCTTATGATCTTTCGGATAATTTAATTTTTCACCCATTGCCATCCTAACAATCTCAATAACATGATAAATATCAATTTTACTTCTTTTTAGTTCTTTTGTAGCCCATAATAAGTATATACACCCACCACAATATGAAATTAAAGCTTTTGCACCTGTTTCTTCTGCTTCTTTAAATTTTTTGAATCCTTCAGACATTATATCAAATATGATTGATATATTCTTAACCCATGAAGCTCCTGCGCCGAATCCACAGCATAGAGAATCCTTTCTGTTATGTTTCATCTCAATAATTTGACATCCACATCTCTCTAGTATTTCTCGAGGATTCTCCCAATAAGTACCACCTGAGGCTTTAGAATAGCAATTATCGTGAACAGTTGTAGTCATATTTAACCTATTTTTAAGTTTAATGTTACCAGAATTAATATTGTCTAATAACCAATGATTATAATTAATAAACTCTTGGTTATGTTCTACTCCCATCTCTTTTGGATGAACTTCCTTAAATATATATTCAACAGCATCTAAACAAGCGACTATGCTTTTAACACCCCAATTATCAAAATCTGCTTTTGTTCTCCGAGCTATCCTTTGTACTACATCTAAGTATCCTCCTTGGTATAAATATGCTCCACCTTCCCACTGATCAATTCTAGATATCGGTTTAAAATAATCTAATAATTTGCTCCCACCAAGCATAAACGGAAATAAGTGAGTATAATTTCCAATCAGTAATATCGTATCATCTGATTTTGGAATGTAAGAAATCCATCCATAAATCCATCTTCTTTCTTTATTCGTTAAGAAAATATTTAGTAATTGCCAAATATTATTCTGTTCAGTGGGGCAGACAAAGCGATATAACGGTGGAGCGGCTCTTTCTTTATAGAGATCATTCCATCTCTCAAGAATCAAATTATATGGATTTGCATTTTGAGGACAGAATATATTGCATGAAAAACAGGTATTACATTTATCAAGAGCATATTTGGATTCTTTTTTTTCTATTAAATTCTTAATTTCCTTTTTTGCTTCCTCAATAGGTAAATGTAAAACTGGACATAAATGAAGACACTCTCCACATAAATTACATAGATCTTCTTTGAATCCCGAAATTCTTTTAGGTTTGTTCATCCTTACCAAGCCTCTTTAAATTGAGGGGGATCCTCTGGAATTTCAGCTAATTTAAAAGTCTTTTTTGATAAAAGTTTAGGGACTTGTTTTCGAATAATTCCCCAAAAGAAATGTTTACCTCTCTTCTTTTTGGCTTTTTTTGTTAAAGATGGTTTTTCTCCAATTGCCATTTGTAATAACTCAAGTATATGATAAACTCTAAGCTTTCTAAAATATAATTTCTTATTTGTCATAAATTCTGCTAAACATCCCGCACAATATACACATACAGCATCAGCTTTCGTCCGTTTAAAATCTTTAAAATTTCTTAGAGCTGATGATCTTTGATTAAATGGTTGATAAGCTGAATCTACTGAAAATCCTGCACCAATTCCACAGCATCTCATATTCTCCCTGCATGATTCAGTTTCAATAATTTTAAGCCCTATAGCGTCTAAAATTTTGCGTGGTAAATCCATATATTCTTCTCCGAACATCTTTGCATAACAAGAATCTTGAATAGTAACTGTCATATCTAATTTATTCTTGATTTTGATTTCTCCTTTCTCTATTTTTTCCCATAAAAATTGAATATATGATTTTATTTCATCAAATTTATATTCTAAACCATAATGAGGAAGTACATTTTTAAAGATATTGGTACCTGCTGTACATAGAACAAGTAATTTCTTTGGTTTTAAAATATTAAACCATTTATCTAATCTTTTAGCGACTTGTAAAAGCTCATCCCTATATCCTGTTCGAAATAATGTTTCACCACAACAATACTCTAATCGCCCTCTTATATCTAAATCTCTAAAAAAGCTAGTTTGAGTTAGTTCTGCAAAGGTTATTATGTTACAACCTGGATATGTTAACGTATCCCCTTTTAATGGTTCCAATGAAGCCCATTCCCTAACAATCTCTTGTGTTTTCTTGGGTAAATGCTCCATAACATATGATCGAAAATTTGGATAATGAGGGTAAAGTGTCATAAAATATTTTCCTCTTTTTCGCAAACCTGTATTCTTATATTGTTCATTCCACCTTTGTAAGATAAGACTGGCAGGAAGAGCGTTTTCAGGACAATAAAAATTACATGAAAAACAACTTTGACATTCATTTAGTACTTTTTTTGTTTTCTCTCCAGCAATTAATTTTTTCATTTCAATAATAGCAAAGTCCTTTGGAAGTTGCATTACAGGACACTTATGAAAACAATCTCCACATAAATTACACGCTTCTTCATTGAAAGTACTAAAAAAAGATATGTCAATAGGTTCAATTTTATCCATTTTTTATTCCCCCTAAATTCTTTTTATGGTGCTAATATTAAAATTATGATATATGCTAACATAAGATTTCCCAAAATAATTCCCGTATCTTTTAGTGATGTTCTCCCTAATAAATTTGTTCTAGGTTTTCTGTAAATATACATAATTCCAAATGGAAAAAATAAAATTGGTAAGAATATCCAATATCTAGTAATAATAAATGAGATAATTGAAATTAGTAAAGAAATTATACAAGCAATCCAAATTACTAACCGAGAAGTTTTTGGTTTTAATTTAGCCAGTGAATCTCCATCTATCATCTCATGAACCATTTGTCCCGTAAATGCCACAGATATTATAGCTGCTAATATCAAAGATTCAAATAAATCCATTTCTGGAAATGCATTCAATACAACATCTCCAGCATTAATTTTAATCATAAAATAAGGTAAAATAATGTGAGAAATCCCTAAAATTATGTGATTGATAATCACAAGCTTTTTAAACATACAATAGAATACAACCATGAATACAATAAGAGCTAAGTAAATCCCGAGAACAGGGGTTGAAAGAATATCGTTTATAAAACACATAGTTCCTAATAAAAAACTTGCAAGAGCAAGGACAAGTATTTCTTTCCTCCCATATCCTTCGACTCTCTCTAAAGTTTCTTTTTCATCAGGATCTTTCATATCAATAACATCATTTAGAGTGTTTCCAGTAATCGCATAAAAAGCAAATCCTGCTAATATCCAGATTTGTGAGCCGATGTCATACCCATTCAAATATATACTTAGAAGGCATGGTATCAATACAGAAAAAATATATTCAACCCGAAGAAGTTTAAATCCCTTACTCATATAAAAAATCTACTCACATAATTAAAACTACAAGTTAAATTCTAATATTATTAAACAAATTTAAGATTTTTTGAAGTCGAGTATAGAATTTTACGCGACTAAATATTAGATTCAATAAGTAAAATAAAAAAAAAATAAGAAAAAAATATTTTATAATCTCTTAAGTTTCTTCTGTTTAAAATCTTTTAATCCAAAAGCAAATTTTTCTGGATTTAGTAGATAATAGTTCATAGATTGCTTCCACCTCTTTTCTTCTCGCTTTTTATCAACTGGATCAAGAGGCTTTTTTTCTATAACAATCGTCTCAATTTCTTTTTCTAAATTTTCTTTTGCTTCCTCTAAAATATTATCCACTTTTTCTTTTACTTCTTCAATTAATCTGAATTTTGCAAACTTCTTTAAAGTGGAAACAATTTTTTCTTCAGCTGTTGCCATTTTTATGCCCCTCCATTATTTCTCTTTATTCGATATAAATATAAATATTTCTTTCCTTGGCTTCCATAAGAAGAAAACGATAATCTTGACTTGGAATGATCATTTTCGTGCAAAACTTCTTTCAGTATTACATCCAATTCTTTAATATTTGTTTTCATTTTTCTTTCCTCCATTAATTTTTATTTATTAATTTATGAATTGCTTAAACAATTAATTAATGTTGTGTATAAAAAATTAAAGGTGAAGAAAAAAGTTTAAACAAATTTAAATAAAAGCTTATACAATAATATTTTATGGAGAGAGTATTTAGAAAACTACAAAAAATAAGTGGCTCATATTTTGTGAGTTTACCTAAAAAATGGGTTGAAAACTTTAATTTGAGTAGTAAATCACCCGTGTCTATAAATATTCGTACTGATGGGTCATTAACAATCTCACCAAAACATGAGCAAGAGGATTCGAATCTAAGAGAGGAACTTACACTTCATTTCAGTCCATATATTGCGAGAGAAATTGTAAAACACTGTCTATCCGGTCAAACCAATATAGTTGTAATCTCAGATAAAGAGATAGATAAAGATTTGAGAAGTGAGATAAGATGGTTAGTAAATGGACTTCCAAATACAGAAATAATCGATGATCAAAAACAGAGATTAGTTATACAAAATTTTGGCTATAAAAAGATACCTACCAAAAAACTTATTCAACGACTCTTGTATTTAGTTGCTGATATGTTAGAAGATATATTAGAAGACCGAGTTGATGATTTGAAATACAATTTTAGTCAGTTAAAAAAATTTTATTTTATATTAGTTACACATATAAGAACCTATCTTAGAACCGGGATATATGTCTCAGAAGACACTGATTTTACTCCACTTGAAGCTATGGATTATCGTATGTTCTGCGAAAAAATTGAAGATATCGGAAAGATCCTAAGAGATATGAGAATAAATGAGAAAGTTAGAGATTTCTTCCTAGAGATTAATCAATATTTCAATGATGTAATGAACGCCTACCTAAAAAAAGATTATGTTTTAGCCCACAAAGCTTGGTTACTAAAAAATGAATTAGTAGATAAAGGAAATTCTTTAGTGAGTGAGTTAGATTATGAAGACAGAGATAAGATAAAAGATCTGATGAGGATTGCAGATAAATGTAAAGATATGGCTGCCTTCATTTAACAAGTAATTATCTAGTACTTTGGATAAAGCCTTTTTCTTTTTTCTGTTTTTCTTCCCATTTTTTTCGCTCAGAACGAAGTCTAAAAAGATCTACATCTTTGTAGATTAAGCCTTCCTCTTTTGGAGGGACATTCCTTTCTACTCGCTCTTTTTCTGGGGTATAAATGAGAGAGTTCCCATAATCTGGAACGTTAGCGAAAAAAGTGTAAGCATAAATTGATCTACGAGCATCAAAATGAACTGCTTTAAAATCTGCTGTAACGGGTGTAAAGGCTGGATTTAAAACAATATCAACGGGGGGTTCAAAATTTTTCAACTCAACTCTTAAATCCATATCAAGAAAATCCCGACATATAGCAATAGCTATTCTTCCATATTCTGTATTACACACTATTGTTTTATGAGGTAAAATAGATATGTCTATCCCTTCTTTAAATCTACCTTTCTCAAGACTAATAATAGCAGGGATATGCTTTTCTTGTTGCCAGAGAATTCCTTCAGGACCTATGACTACACTAATATTACTTTTGGTTTCAATGTTATGATATGATCCAGGGATAATATACATTCCATATGTCTTAGCAAGATTTGATAAATCTTCTAAAAATTGCTTATATTTGAGATCTACTGTCATTTCTGGAAAAAGTAAAATGTTAACATTTTCTCCATTAGCTCTTTCAATCATTTCTTTCACTTTTAACTCAATATCACTAACTTTTTCTTCTTTTAGTGTTAATAGACCTTTAGGCTTTTCCTCATAAAACTCATTCATTATATCGCCAGAACTTGATAAGCCAATTTGAGCAATACCTACTCTACACTGATTCCTTGGAGACTTTGGATAATCCTTTAGTAAATCCCTATATTCAATAGCATATTTCTTTGTAATGCTATCTTTTTCTAAGAAAGTACTGATTTCTTCAGAATATTGTTGAATTTCACCAATACGAGGTGATTGACTTGATTCTATTGGGCATGAGGGTGTAATAATGCCTTCTATGCTTCTTGAAACAGAGGGTTTATTAATTGTGTTTAGGGCAGAAAAGAGTATTTTTTCTTCTTTAGTTATTCTATCTAATCTTTCTAAAACTTCTTTTTCTTTATCTGTATATCCCGCTTTATGAAACAGTTCTGCTGATGACTTTAAGTAATTTGATGCGTAATTTAAAAATTCTTGCTTCTTATTTACATCTAATTCGTTATCGGCTTGGATTAAATACCAGGTTGCATCGAAATAGGTTGAAGTTGCAAATGCCCAATCTGAACCATTTTTAAAACCGCCCTTATCATACAAATCTGCGGCTTTTCTAAGGATTGATTTAACATTTGGATATAAAGTCTTTTTAACTTCCATATCATGAGACTGATCAAATTTGCATCCCGCCTTTAGTGCTAAACAAAAATTTGAATTACCCTGCGCTAGGAACTTTAATTTACTTTCGGTAAAGTAATCGCTAGCTTTTGCAAATAAGTTAGCTGCTTCTCCGAATTTTTCCGGATCTTCGTAGTTTTCAGCTAATTCCATACTTTCCCAAGCCCTACAGAGATGATATATCGCTTCTATTTCTGCTCGTTCTCTTTTAATTTTATACAATATACAAATATCCCTGAATTGAGTTGCAGTATTGCTAAATTTTTCAGCAGCAGCAATGTGATCTCCCTTTTTTCCTAAAATTCTTGCTTCATCAAGGTTTATTCTAGCAGAACAATGATTCATCCTTACTTTAGCAACTTTTTCAAGCTTTTTTAACTCTTTTGACCTTCTGACATTTTTCCTAATATATCTAATGGTAAAGATAGCATTATCAAAGAGATCTCTTGTTTTTTCATAGCTTTCTATAGCATCATCATATCTTTCCTTTTTGCTGAGATCTTCGGCTTCTTCTAAAAGTACCCAGGCTCCATAATAAGCCGCTTCATAATTAAAACTAGGTAGGGTTTTTAAGATTTCAGCTGCCTCTTCGTAATTTTCTTTGGCTTTTAAATGATCTTCCCTTTTATGATATGCTTTAGCCTCTTCAATTAAATTCCACGCTTCTGTGTAATTTTTCTTTTCAATTGTTCTTTCTTTCAAAGGTTTATATTCCATTGATAATAATGAATCCTCATGAGCTTTTTGTGCTTTTTGATAATATTCTGCAGAAGCCATATGATTTCCTAAACGATCTTCTAAACGAGCAATATATTCATAACAAGCAGCAGTATAAAAATGATAACCTCTTTCTGAAGAATCAATAATTATACGTAGAAACAACTCTCTTGCTTGTATTAGATGTTTTTCTTCAGTAGTTAGAATTCCTAATTCCTCATAAAGTAAAGCTAAGCGTATTTGAATTGCTAAATAGAGTCTATATGATTCAATTGAAAATTTAATATTACTTTTAGCAGCTTCTATAGCAATCTCCAAATTTTTAATTTTTTGCTCTTTATCTTTAGTGATATCAGCAAGAGTCTTATATGCTCTGTAAAGAGAAGTGAAACCAGCTGCTCTTACAGTTCCTCCTTTATAATCTTTTGCGAGATTTTCAGTCTTATTAGCATAGTACAATATTTTTTGAATATATTCTTCTTGAGGATCATCTTCTCTTGCTAAAATAGCTAATTGCGAATAGAAATGAGTTAAATACTGATAAATATGTATAATATAAGGACCAAACGCAAGTCTTTTCAATGATTTATTAGCATACTCAATCCCTAATTTGGCATAAGACTTCCTCGTATCTGCTCTTAAAAAACTTCTGCTCGCGAATTGGTTATAATAAACAATAGGTATGAAATCCATAAAGCAATAAATCCCGGCATATAAATTATCGAAAATTTTATCTAGTTTCTCTACTTCATGCACATCGTTTAGAATTCTCTTCTGTAGATATTCAAATCTGCCAAAAATACCTGCATGATAATCTATACTATATATAGCATCTATAGCTCCAGGAATATTTCTTGAGTTTTTATAAAATACAACAGCCTTTTCTAATAGATCAAATCCTTTTTCAGCGAACTTTACTCTTTCTTTTACTTCTTCAACAAATAAACTTCCAAATATACAATAGATAAAACCTGTAGCACTATAAATTTCTCCAAGAATGTAATCTTTTATAACATCATGAGAGTTTTCAGCTAATTTTAGTGTATCTTTACATCTTTTTAATAACCTTCTATTGATTTTTTCTTGCTTTTTATCTCCATAAGTGAGTTCTGTCCACCTATTCATATGAAACATTAATACGTATTCTCCATACAACAGCCTAGTTCTAATTTCGATTGTATCTGCTTCTTTTAGAAGTGCCCAAGCCCTTTCTATTAAATTACGACCTAACTGGCTATAATACTCTAATTCAGAAGGTCTATAACATAAAAACACAAAAAACATCATTGGATCTACGATCACACTTGATATTCTTAAACAATTTTTCGTATCACCTGTCTTTGAATATTCTTCAATAAGTTCTAAGAAAATATCGACTGAGTTTTTTATACTTTTTCTCGCCTCTTCAATTGACATAATAACTAAGCAACTTTGAGCAAGTGCTTTAGCTTTACATTCCATACTTAAGAGTTTATCATCGGTTTGGTCAAAAAGTCTCTCCGCCATATGAAATGCTTTAACAGATTGTTCATTCCAATTTAAATAGTCTTCTTTAATTTCAGATGCTAAAACAGCTCGAAGGCATATAAACCCCAGTTTATCATAAATTTTGGCAGCGTCCTGCAACAAGTTTTTTTCTAAAAATGATTTAGCAACTTGCTCATATAGATCTGCTGCTTTCTCCCAATTATAAGTATTTTCTTCCAATATTGCTTTTTCCAATAAATCTTCTTCTAGAGTTAATTCTGCCATATGTGAAAGTTAGAGGTAAATTTATTCACTTAAAATAGGATCTATTTAATTTGCCCTTATTTTATTTATTAGTTTATTAATCAAACTTTTCATTTAATTCTTAATAAATTTATTTATAAAAGCACAAAAAACAAATAAAGGTTAAAGTAATAAGATTTCTGAGTTAACCTTTCACTTTCTAATTACCCATATACCACTCCCACCCTCTTTGATAAATTCTGATCTTGTAAAGAGTGTTGAGTCGATAAACTCTCGAAAGGTTTTTTCATCATAAAATAGTGAAGTCTTCACTTCTGTAAACTTATGTGTTATATCAAATAGCTGAAATCCTTTTTTTGGAGCAAATGTATCAGGAACCATACTTTCTCCAATAAGTAAAATTCCATCATCTTTTAGCAAGGAATATAAATTCTTAAATACATCTCTCCGATAATTCTCGTCAGTGTTCATTTCATGGAGAACTTGATTTAATAATATCAAATCAAATTGTTCCTTGAAGGAATTGGCGAATTTATCAATATTGATCTCCAATATCTTAAATCGATCATTCCAATTATTTTTTTCTATTAATTCTTTAGCATGTGCTATTGCGATAGGATCTATATCAATTCCTGTAAAGCTTACATTTTTATACTTCTTTGCCCAGGTTTCAAGATTGAATCCATAACCACATCCTAGTTCAAATATTTTACCTTGCTTCTTTAATTTATTACAAAAATCTTCAAATTTTTTGGAAAAGAGTCTTTCTACCAATTTCCCAAATCTTGCACCCCGTTCTTGTAGATCTTTCAGAACTTCTTTAGATGACTCCAAAATGCTCCAAATCTTACCAGTTTTAAAATTGTCTATTAGAATATCCTGAGCAGGAGCCATATAATAAAATGCGCCAAGAGTTCCTCCAATATAAGACTTATTATTACAATCAATAAGTAATTCGTATACATAAGGAGCGGTTTTCAAAAGTTTCTGTTCTGAATCTGCTATCTCTAGAATACCACATTCAAGTCCTAAATGAATCCAGCCATCTAAATATTTTAAATCCAGTTTTAGGTTTTCAGATAAATCTAATGGGGTAAAAATCACTTCAGTAAACTTAATAGAACTAATAGATGATTTTGCTTTCTCGTATAGATAATTGAAAATACCTAACCGCCTTCCCATACCAATTAATAAAATAGTATTAAACCCATATAAACCATTTATAGCAAATTTTTTGATTTGATTGCCAATAGATATTTCAGGTTTATTATTATTTTCTGTTTTAATCAATACCACCATAATATATTTACTTGATAATATAATAATTAGCATTCAAAAATACGTCAATTGAATTACAATTCTAGATTTCTTCAAGACTAATTACCTCTTCAGGTAAGAATGCTTTCAGAATATCGCTCAATTTCCTCTCATCATCTATTGGAATACCCCTAATTATAAATTGAGATTTCTTCAGAGGATCTATTTTCCATTCGAATTCGCTTAGAAGGTAACGCTTTATCGCAACAAACTTCTCATCTGGTTCAACCATGAAATCATCCATGACTTTTTCAATGTCTTTAACTTTTACCATTTCTTTTCTACTCTTTTATAGTTTATGATAAGGTCTATCTAATTAATGTTTAAATTTTAAAATTTATAAATTTTTGAAAGTCACATCTTAAAAGAACATCCTTATTGCTAATCCTATCAACACAATAGCAACAATAAATTGGAGATAGCTTTTAGGTATTTTACCAGAAACTTTAGCACCAATAATTGAGCCTGAAATAGCACCTATTCCGATTATTAATCCAATCAAATAATCAATTTGCCCTACAATACTTTTAGCAATGGTATTATATATTGCTGTAATAAATATGATACCTGTAGATATTGCTGTAGCATTATGAATTGGATAATGTAGTACCATATGAAGTGAAGGCGTATTAATAATACCGCCTCCAATTCCTAATAAGTTAGCAGTGAATCCTGCTAGAAGAAATAAGGGGATTGACTTTTTTAGATTAGATTGGTAATCATGAGTATGGAGACTAAAATTTTTTTCATATTCCTCTTGATCCAGATTGAACTTTCTCGATTTTATTGCTTTATATATCATATTTACTCCTGCTATCAAAATGATTATAGCAAATAATATTTGTAAAAAAGTACTCTCAATTTCAATGAAGGTAAATAGTATAGTACTTAAAATACTTCCTAATATTGAAAAAACAGCAAATATAACAACTTGTTTAATATGCAATCTTTCTTCCCTGAAATATGTAAAGAATCCTGCCCCTGAAGAAATTAATATTATAAAAGTAGAAGTATCTACAGCTATATTTATAGGAATAAGAAAAAGTAGGACTAATGTGCTAACATAGAAAACACCACCTCCAATTCCAGCAAGAGAACTGACTATACCAAAAATCAATCCAAAAAGAAGTAAAATGATAATCAGAACAATATCCATATACTGTGAAATACCTTAAGTTTTTATTAGTTTACTAAAAAGTGAGGACTTTATGGAATAATAATAAATTGGTAAATTATGATTATAATAATAGTTAAGTTTTTTTAAAATAAGATTTAATACTCTTTAAAGCATGCCTGATTCTAACAGCAATAAATTAACTAATCTTGAACTTATTGCATGTGATCGCTGTAAAAATCCTTTTATGATACAAAAAGGAGAAAAATTAAGAAAACAAGAAATTGATGAAGAAATTGTCTGTGAAAATTGTATTAAATTGGAAGAGAGAAAAAAATTATTAGCGTCATCGGTAATTGAATCTCAAAATGAAATCAAAACGTCGATAAAAAATTATGAAGATAAAATAGAGTCAGCAGAAACTCAAGAGATAAAGAATGCTTTTTATGAAAAAATCAAAACACAGTCTGAGATTTTAACAAAATCAGTAGAACTCCTAAAAAAAATTGAAGAAACGAATGATGAGAAATATATTGAAGAATATAAGAACTTATTCGAAAAACTGAAAAAAGAAAGCTCTTAAGAGAAATTAGTAATTATATCATTCTTTTATAAAAACTAAACCTAAATTCCTAATTCTATCAAGAGAATTATATTTTGCATCTAATTTCATGAATTTTGCTAGAATTTTAACTACTAGGTTCCATATTTTTCGGAAAATAGTATTACATTCATATCTTTTTCTCAAACTGATAAGATTCTCTTCAATTTTTTTTGGATTAGTTGACTGAATATCTGCTATTATCATTAATCTACCATATAC
>JAHPYZ010000023.1:0-26931 GCA_019058425.1 Promethearchaeota archaeon | reverse complement strand
AATGTGATTTATTTCATATCGTCTATGGTGTCCTATTATTCTATCTTGGTTAGTATAATATTTCATTTTATGAGGGACTGTAATTACTGCGATACCTTTCTTCTGAAGAACCCTACTTATTTCAGATACTGCTAACTCATCATCCTTAACATGCTCTAAAACATCGAGAGCACTTACAAAATCAAAAGAATGGGCTCTATATGGCAATTTTGAAATATCACCACATAAAGGATGCCATTTATGTTCATTTTTGTACTGTTGCAATGGAAATTTTGCGATATCAAAAAAAGATTTGTGTACAATAATATCAAGAAATGAGAGGATAGAATTACCAGATGAACCAAGATCAATACCTCGTAAGAAATTTCTTTTGGTATTAATATTTTCCCTCAACAAATCAAACTTACATTTTATTCCAGGAGAAATATAATACTCTGATAAAGTTCTAAAAGAAAAGTTTTTATGTCTATCATAAAAAGATTTGAGCATGTGATACATCTAATAGTTTAGATATCCTTCTTTGTTTAAATCAGTAAAATTTATTTATAAAATTTTGTACTAAGTTTAAATTTTTAATTAAATATAAAAAAAAATAAAAGAATAAGTTATAAACGTACACCCAAATGCATAAAAACGATACTCACCGTCCAAGCCATTCTAACAAAAACTGTAATAATTCCTGGATCAAAAAGGCCATCGAATGTTCCACAAATAATAAAGATAATCCAACCTAAAGACAGATATAAAAATCGCTTTCTTATGTCACCAGTAGCTTTAATACTTTTATTTAAAAATCCAAACCCATTAAATATTAGACCAGAAATCAGAAAGAAGACCATTAGTATGAATACTATACTACTTAATTGAACTCCTGTATTTAATAAAGCTGTGCCATTTGGAAGTGGACTAGGAAAATCAAAGATAGTTTCTGGAGATACGAAAGTAAAGTAGAATATGAGGATTTCGTAAATGAGGGCCAAGATGAGATAAATTGATACTATTATCCACTTCTTTGATGGTAATATTAATTCACCACCAATGTAAAGTCCAAGAATAGTTAAAGGAGCAGCCCAAATATAACTCAAAAATCCGTATAATTCCAATTGTTCTATATTATTACCAGTAGTGAGAACAGTAAGAAAATCCACAGTAGGTCCTAATAATAAAAAACCAATACAGAAGATACATAGCCCAGAGATACCGAGAAGTTTTGCTTTTAACTTAATAGATTTATAAAGACTAAACAAACCAAAAAAACTTCCAGTTAAAACAACTATTAAAGCTGTTAAGCCATCAAGAAAACCAATTACACCTAGTGCCATTAAAAATCACAATTTAAACAAAATTATAAAATTTTTTTAGTAAACTTATTGAATCGTGGATTTGGATTTAAATTTAACTGATTTCTAATCAATTATACATTTCTGTATGGAAAATAAAAGATCGTTTGCTTTTGAATTTACCAAGTAATCATATAAATCTTTTTTAGTTAAATTAATCTCTATTTTTGTGATTCTCAGCTAAAATATTCATAAAGTTTTTACTACATTTAAAAAAAATGCAGTATTAAAATTTAACATCAGTTCAATTATTAAAAATTTGGTAAAAATGATTCAGCTTTCAGTATTTTTAGAAGACCGTCCAGGAGAGCTTGCAAACTTCATAAAACTTCTAATGGACAATAAGATCTTTATTCGTGCTTTAACAGTAGCGAAAACTAGTGAATATGGTTTAATATTAATATTAGTTGATAAACCAGAAGAATGTATTAATCTATTAGAAGAAAGAGATTTTCTTATATCCACAACGAGTGTAATAGCAGTCAGATTAAATGATCATCCTAATGCTTTATACGAAATACCGAAAACTTTGGGAGATAATGACTTTAATATCGATTATTTCTATAGTACCCTTGTTAAAGATGAATCTATGCTTATTTTACGTGTGGAAGACACGATAATAGAAGAAGCTGTAAATATTTTGGAGAAAGCGGGATTTACGATCGTAGAAAGATAATTTTTCACTATCCTGTTTATAATGCTCTATTAGAAATTCTTAATGATTATAAAAAATCAAATCTTCCCTTAAAAATATTAATATGGGATAATTCGGTGGGTTATCGATATATTAATGATATTGAGGAATATTCTTAGTTTTCAAATATAATCCTATTACATTTAAAATATTTCATAGTATCAAAAAAAAAATGTAGATTTATTTTTTCTAAACATTCATATAAATTCTATTCTCCGCTGGATTTCTTTTTCAATTTCCTTTTGACAAAGAAAAACACAAGACCTACAATACCTCCAGCAATTGCACCAACTACAGAGATAATAATTTCTATACCTATTGCTTCCCACCAAGGAGGTCTTGGATAGCTATTTGGATCTAAAGGATCATATCCATTATCTACTTCCCATCCATCGGAATAGTTATCTCCATCAGTATCAGCGATTCTTGGGTCTGTTCCATTTAAAAATTCTCCGTAATTTGTCAATCCATCTACATCAGGATCCTCATTTTTGTTATATACGTTAGGATCTAATTGATATTGAATTTCCCATCCATCAGGTAATGAATCTACATCTGTATCACTACTCAGCGGATTTGTATTATAATCCATGACTTCTGCGCCATCAAATAATCCATCATTATCTGAATCATTATCATTAGGATCCGTACTATTAGTAATTTCATAACCATCAAATAATCCATCATCATCACTATCCTCATCATTTGGATCCGTAATGTATCCATCAGCACCTCCGACAACTTCTTCTCCATCTAAAATCATATCATCATCAGAATCTTCATTGTTTGGATCTGTATTATAAATTATCTCATCTCCATCTTCCAAACCATCATCATCAGAATCCTCATCATTTGGATCCGTAATATATCCATCAGCACCTCCAACTACTTCTTCTCCATCTGAAATCCCATCATCATCAGAATCTGCATCATTTAGGTCAGTTGAAAATGTTCTTCTTTCTTCTACGTTTGAAATCCCATCATCATCATTATCTTTACCAGTATCAATGATTTCTAAACCATGAGGACCATCCGCTACATAAGCTATATCTCTTGAAACATGGATCCCATTTGCTTCACCTCCATCATAAAAAGATCCAACTTCATACGTATTTGATGGATCATCTACATTAACAATCTCTAATCCATCAAGCATATCGGCAATATATGCAATGCTACCAGAAACAAATACACCACGAGTCATATTATAACTATCCCCGAACTTCCCTAATAGTGTTGGATCAGTAAGGTTCCCTACATCAATTATTTGTAAACCATAACCAGATTCAGCCACATAAGCGATATCATTAATAACAAAAATATTAAAACTTATAGTCATTGGAATTGATCCACCATCATCAAATTCACCTACTAATTTAGGATTAGCCGGATTCCTTACATCATATATTTCTATATCTATACTTTCATGTGTTAAGTAGACGACATTTCCAATTACTACTAAATCACCTTCCCATGGATTTCCACCGAATTCTTTTATTTTCGAGGGCTTACTAGGATCAGTAATATTTACAATTACTAAGCCATTTGATGCATCTGCTAAATAGGCTAAGCCACCAGATACAAAAACTCCTTGAACATTCAAGGGTAATCCACCATTAATATAAGATCCAATTTTAAAGGGATTCGTTGGATCACTTACATTAACAATCTCTAATCCATCTGTTTTATCGGCAATATATGCAATATCACCAGAAACGAACACATCCACAGTATTGTTTAAACCTTCACCATATTTTCCTAATAGTACTGGATTGAGGGGGTTACTAATATCTATTATTTCCAAGCCATCTGCATCATCCGCTACATATGCAATATTTCCCCACACTACTACATCCTGTGAATTATTATAATCATCGCCATATTTTCCTAATAATTTAGGTGTTAACCATTGTCCACTAGCGTAATTTGGATCTATTATTTTTAAACCACTAGATCCTCCCGCTACATAAACTAGATCTTTTGATAAGAAGACATTTGCAGCATACGAGACGTTATCAAAACTACCCAATTTAGTTGGATTATAAGGGTCACTTACATCAATTATTTTTACACCATCAGATCCTTCACATAGATAAACAAGGTTTCCATATACATGTAAACCCCTCGATACAGTTCCTTCAATAAATTCACCCAATTTTTTAGGAGAGGTTGGATCGCTTACATCGATTATTTTTAAACCTCCATATTGATCTGCTATATAAGCGAGGTCTCCAGATACAAATACATTCCTAATATTTCCACCATCATCAAAATTCCCAATTTTTTTAGGATTTATTGGGTCACTCACATCAATTATATCAAGACCATCTTCATCATCCGCCACATAGGCAATACTACCAGAAACATATACACACATTGTTAAATTGAATATATCATCACCGACTCTACTTACCAATTTGGGGTTATTAGGATTACTCACATTAAGAATGGCAAGTCCATCTGCAAATTCAGCTATATAAGCAATACCACCAGAGACAAAAACATCAAAACCTGTTGTAAAAGCTGGTGTAGGTACAACACGTGTATATAATAAAGTTGGATTGGAAGGATCGCTCACATTAACCATCTCTAGAGTTGCATCAAAAGTACCTTCTCTGAGGGTTCCTACATATGCAATATCATTAGAAACATAAACACTTCTAGCTTTATTACCAGTATCTAAAGAAGTTAATTTTACAGGATCAGAGGTATCGCTTATATTGATGATTTCTAAACCATCATCCCAATCTGCTACGTAAGCAATATCACCGAACACAAAGACATCTACAGTATTATTATAGGTATCAGAATACTGTCCCACTTCTATTGGAGAAACTGATTGGACACTTGTTTTCAGTTTAAAATCTAAGGAATCAGAATTTTGTATTTTAATATTTATATTTTTTTTAGGTATTATAATCGTGAAAATCAAGCTTATTGTAAGAATTAGTCCAATTTTACATTTATTATGTGCTTTCAATTTAGTTTTTCACCTTTAAGAATAAATATTATAAAGTAATATCTTTTATATTTAGTTTTGTCTCACTTTATTGTCCAAATTAAGATGATGTTGGCGAAATTAATATTAAAGATGAAGCAATTGGAATTTTAGATAAAGTTGGTTTAATGATAGCAGAAAGGTAGAAAAATATTACCAATTTTAAAAAAAAAAATCCCATTTTTTTCCCTAAATACCTTGAAGTTTTATTTGAATAATAAACCTTAAGAATTTTTTGTAATTAGAAGAGTTACACTTTAATTATTATCAATAAGGTAAGAAAAATGAGTTTCAAATTAACAGAAGAGCAAGAAATGATAAAAGAAAGTGTAAGAGAGTTTGCTCAGAGTAAAATCGCTCCTATTGCTCTTCAAATGGAGGAAACTAAAGAAATTCCTAGGGATGTTGTGAAAGGAATGGCGGAATTAGGCCTTATGACATGTACCGCAGATGAAAAATACGGAGGTCCTGGATTAGATGCCGTGAGTGCTGGTATTATAGCAGAAGAATTAGCAAGAGCAGATTGTACAGGTTCTACATGTGTTTATTATTTGGTTCCCGCATCCTGGGGCTTTCTTTTAAATAAGTATGGAACAGAAGAAGCAAAACAAGAAATTTTTCCAAAAACCGTCTCAGGAGAATGGTTTCTTGGTATTGCTACAACTGAAAGTGATGCAGGTTCTGATGTAGGGGGTACTAAGACTACGATAAAGCCAGATGGAGATGGATTCATAGTTAATGGTGAAAAAATGTATATAAGTGGAGTAAGAGAGGCAGTTAAGCATGGTGGAGGGCATATTACAATTGCTCATCAAACTCCAGATCTTGGAACGAGAGGAATGACTGTGTTCTATTTACCGTTAACAGCCGAAGGAATTACTCCAACTTATGTTGACGATTTAGGTAGAGAAGGAATTTCATGTGGAGGATTTTCAATTGATAATGTGAAAATCCCAAAACATTATATACTCGGTGAAGAAAACAAGGGTTTCTATATTTTACATGAAGGTTATGAATATGCAAGAGCATTAATCACAGTAATTTGTGCCTCAGCAGGTTTAAAGTCACTAGAAAACGGAATTAATTATATAAAGGAAAGAAAATCTTTTGGAAAGTCATTATCGCTATATCAAGGAATCAACTTTAAACTCTCTGAACATTACACTAAATTAACTATGTTAAGAGATTGGGGATATCGGGCATTAAAAACTATTGACTTGGAACAAGAAGGAAAAGCAAGTAGATTTGAAACTAGCAAGATTGTTGCTATGGGAAAAATGTTCTGTTCCGAATGGGCTTGCGATGCAATAAATACCGTAATGCAGTGGCAAGGAGCTTTTGGATATACGCGAGAATGTGTAGACCAAGCAGCTTGGCGAGCAGTCAGATCGTTTTCACTCGCAGAAGGCAGTTCTGAAGTTATGAAGATGATTGTAGCACGGGAACTACTAGGGAAGAAACAATATTAAAATTTTTTCATATTTTCTATTTTTTTAATTCTATTAAAGAAAAAAATAAATTTAATTTAGAGAGCTTCCAATTCAACTATTTCAGCTAAAAATTCACTTATCAAATTGGTTACTTTTTCATTGTCTGGTTGGAAAAGAAAATGAGCTGTTTTATCTAAGATCACTTTTCTTACATTAGGGATTCCTTTCGCTAAAATTTCAGCATTTCCTGAAGGAAGTAATATATCTCTTTCACCATGAAGAATTAAGGTAGGAATATTAATATTTTTAAGCCTTCTAGCGGCATTAAAACTCATTGCTTGTAATTGGCGTCTATATAAATTAAGGTTAAACGGTATTATTAACATTCGCTGTTTATATGATTCTATAAAATCAGGATTACTTTCAATGAAATCATTAGTAAATAATAATGGTATAAAGGATTCGACAAATTCTGTTGGTTTTTCTGGGGGGTTAAGAAGAAAACTCATTGCTTCATTTGAAGGGGCCAGAGCTTTAGCTCCTCCACAATGTGTACCGCAAAGAACTAATTTTTCAACTCTTTCGGGATAACTAAGTGCTATTTCTTGAGCAATAAATCCACCCATCGATAACCCAAGAACATGAGCCTTTTCGATGTTTAAGACATTCATTAAACCAACTGTATCATCAGCAAACATTTTGATAGAATAATTTACCTCAGGTTTATCAGTTCGTCCTACTCCCCTGTTATCGAAAATGATAGTTTTAAAATTTTGTTTCATTGCATCTATTATTTCTGGAGTCCACCAATTAACATCACAAGATAATCCCATTATCATAACTAATGGAAAGCCCTCTCCATGGATTTCATAATACATATTAATATCATTTACTTTTACTGTAGGCATGCAAAATTCACTTCAATTTAGAATAAAATATGGATTTACAGTATATTTCTAAGATTATTTAATATTTAATTTTTAAGGATTTTGATTTTCATATTGAAAGAGTGATAAAGGATATCAATTAACTTTTTTTTTGATTTTTAATATCCATATTTAACTTTAAAGAATAAGTTAAGAGACTATGAAATTTATTGTATGTGTAAAACAAGTTCCGGATACAACTGAAGTTAAAATCGACCCCGAAACGAATACTTTAATAAGAGAAGGAGTCCCTAGCATTCTAAATCCTTTTGATCAGTTTGCGCTTGAAGAAGCAATTAAAATTAGACAAGAAGGGGATGAGATTATTGTCATTTCAATGGGACCTCCTCAAGCGAAAAAGGCTTTATTGAAGTGTCTTGCACTGGGAGCAGATAAAGCAATCTTGTTGAGTGATAAGGCGTTCGCTGGGGCTGATACATGGGCAACATCATATACATTAACTCAGTGCATCAAGAAAATCGGTGATTTTAATATTATTTTCTGTGGATTACAAGCTATTGATGGAGATACTGCTCAAGTTGGTCCTGAAATTGCAGCTCAATTAGGGATTCCTCAGATAACTTATGTTGAGAGTGTTGAAAAATTAGAAGGTAAAAAGTTAACAGCAAAAGTTCAAACAGACGATGGATATAAAATTGTAGAAGTTAGACTTCCAGTACTCATAACTGGAATAACACCCTCTTCATTTGAACCAACTAATCCTCCTATGATGAGTATAATGAAGGCAAACAAAAAACCTTTTAATACTTGGGATGCAGAAGAGCTTGGGGGCAGTAAGGATGATTATGGATTAAATGGATCTTTAACCGAAGTCATTAAAGTATATTCTCCCCCCGCTAGAGAGCAAGGTGTCGTAATTGAAGAGGAAACTCCTGAAGCTGCGGTACAAAAATTAATGGATTTATTATCAAAAGACAAGGTGATCTAACATAATAAATGTAGATAAAGAAAAATGTACTGGATGCGGACTCTGTGAGAAAGCTTGTCCTTTTGGAGCAATAACTATTATTGACAAAATTGCAGTAATAGGAGATGAATGCACTCTTTGTGGTGCATGTGTAGATCAATGCAATGTGAGGGCAATTATAATTCAAAGAAAAAAAATTGAAGATGTTGATTTATCAAAATTTCAAGATGTGTGGATTGTTGCTGAGATTAAAGATAGCAAAATAAGAAATGTATCTTTTGAGCTGCTAGGAAAAGCGAAAGACTTAGCAAGTGAACTAAACCAAAAAACTTGTGTTGTACTAATAGGGGATAATGTAAAAAGATTTTCCGAGGAATTTGCAAAAAGAGGTGCTGACAGGATCTATGTCGCTGAACATGAAGCTCTTAAGAATTATTATACGGGAACATATTCCGCAGTTATTACAGGTATAATTTCAAAGTATAATCCTAATATTGTATTATATCCCGCTACTATTAATGGAAGGGATCTTGCACCAAGAGTAGCAGCAAACATTCGATTAGGACTCACTGCTGATTGTACTGGATTATCTATACACGATGGATTGTTATTACAGACAAGACCGGCATTTGGTGGTAATATTATGGCTGATATTATTTGTCCTACTACACGTCCGCAAATGGCAACAGTGAGACCTAATGTTATGGAACAAGCATCTATTCAAGAAAATGGTAATGTAGAAATTATTGAGGTTCCTGTGAAAGTAGATCTTCAAGGATTAAAAGTAAAAACGACAGAAGTCATCAGTGGAACTGCTGCTGAATGTGGTATTCCAGTATGTGAGGCAGATACCATTGTATCTGGTGGAAGAGGAGTTGGAAGTAAAGAGAATTTTAAATTAATTGAAGATCTTGCTAACGTCTTAAATGCTGCTGTAGGAGCAAGTAGAGCAGCAGTTGATTTAGGTTGGATTCCAAAATCACAACAAGTCGGGCAAAGTGGAAATACAGTTTCGCCGAAGATTTATATTGCATGTGGTATCTCAGGGACAATCCAGCATTTGGTTGGAATGAAAAGTAGTGATATTATAATTGCAATTAATAAAGATCCTGAAGCTACGATATTTAGTGTGGCAAATTATGGTATTGTGGGCGATTTATGTGAAGTAATACCATTATTAACTAAAGCTTTGAAAGAAAAATTAAGCCAAAATTAAATTTAAAATAGATCATCATCAAGGTCTTCATTCCCTTCTGGGAATCTTCCGAATTGTTGCATGAATTGTTGAAGTAATTCACTCTCTCTTTTTGTGAACATTGGATCTTCATCGTAATCAAATAAACAAGCATTTGAATATGATGCCAATTGTTCTTCCATTGCTTTACGTAAATTAGGAGTTCCTTGAATTAAAATAACTTCTTGATTTTCATTCAAGATTTGTATCACACCCTCGACTTCAGGTACTGTCTGTATATTCTCTGAATTTAATTCTATCCATCTTTGAGGTGGAAGTATCACAGGAGAGATTTCAAAGCGTAGGTCACATCTTAAACAGCGGTTGGCTTCTTCCATTGCTAATTCTTCATTAAATCCTAATTCAATTTCATTAAAACTGGTTTGCCGTTCATTTATAGACAGGAATGGCATTTGAACACGTGATTTATCGTAAAAGTCATTATCACGTCCTAAATTTGGATTAGGAATATCTTTTTCTACAAGCGTATCTTCAATATCTCCATTCCCTCCTAAATATTTATCAATGGAACTAGCTGCTCTTCGACCCATTTCTATCGCATCAACAACAGAGCTGGGACTATTTATAACTTCACCACCAGCAAAAATCCCGGCAATTTCTGTTTCTAATGTTCCATCTTTTGCTTGTATTAAACCTGAAGCTGAGACTTTAATGTTACTTTCACTCCCTAAAATAGATAAATCTGGAATTTGCCCAATTGCTAATATAATCATTTCTGTTTTGATTGATTTTGTATTAGTCTCATCAAATATAGGATTAAATAAATTTTCATTATTGAATACGGAATCACAATGGATTAACTTAATTTCAGATATCTTTCCATCCTTATCAATAACTTGTTTTGGACCCCAGGAGCAATCAAGTGTAATACCTTCATCGATTGCTTTTTGAATTTCCCATTCATGAGCAGGCATTTCTTCTCTACATTCTAAACAAGTTAATAGTACTTCTTTAGCACCAAGACGTTTAGCAGTTAAGGCTACATCTATAGCCACATTACCTCCACCAATTACAATGACATCATCTGGTACTTTTACTTCTTCACCTAGATTTACTTTTTTAAGAAACTCAAGGCCCCATAAGATATTTGGAAGGTTAAAACCTTCGATATTGAGTTTTTTTGTATTTTGAGCACCAATTGCCAAATAAGTCGCATTAAAACCTTGTTCTTTCAAATTACTAAGCGATAAATGTTCCCCTACTACTTTATCAGTTTGAACATCAACTCCAATACTCAAAATATGATCAAGATCTTTCTGAAGGATTGTTTTTGGTAATCTATATTCTGGAATTCCTACTCTTAACATCCCTCCTATGTAGGAATTAGCTTCAAATACGGTTACTGAATGTCCTAGCCTCCTGAGGTAATATGCTGTGGTTAATCCTGATGGCCCTGATCCTACAATAGCTACTTTTTTTCCTGTTGAAGGTTTAATAGTGATTTTTGGTTTCCACAATTCACTATCATGTTCCATTGCAAAACGTTTTAATGCACAAATAGCAATAGGTTCATTAATTTGACTCCGACGGCATTCAATTTCACAATCATGAAAGCAAACTCTGCCAAGAACCGAAGGAAAAGGGGTTTTTTCTCGTATAACTGCTGCGGCTTCTGCATATTTTTGTTCTGAAATTAATCGAATATATCGAGGTACATCGATCTTTAATGGACAAGCATCTCTACAAGGAACCAATAATCTTTCGCGTTCAGCCCATAGAATATCTTTATCTGTAAGCGCTCCTGTAGGACAAACCTCAATACACGCACCACAGAACTTACACCCAGACTCCTTTAGAGAAGGTGCAAGACTTCCAACTATAGTTTCCCCGTTAGAATATACAAATCCTAGAGCTTCAATTCCACGAATATCTCGACATATCCTTACACACCGGGTACAACCTATACATAATTCATAATTTCGAATAAAAAGGGGTTCATCTTCAATTATCGTACGGCCTTGAGGTCTATAACGTGGAGTATCTTCTCGAATCCCTATGTATTCTGCCACTTTTTGTAATTCACATCTTCCTAGGATCGGACAACAACGTTCTTCAACTGGAACATTTGGTGAACATGGTTCCCTAGGACAACCTTCACGTTGGGCACACATCAAACATGCATGAGGATGTCTTGAAAGGATATTCATTAACTTTTCCTGTCTCAAGGTTTGAATCTCTGGTGAATCTGTTGTTATTATCATTCCTTCTTCTGCAATGATACTGCAGGATGTCATTAATCCGTCTATTCCTTCTATCTTAACTATACAAAGTTGACATCCTTGATGCTCTTTGGAATCAGAATTATTGAATTTAGTTTTTCCTTGGAAAACTTCCTTATTTGGCTTTAATCCAACCAAAGGGGGTAAATCAGGGTGAGCACAGAGACTAGGGATATAAATTTCGGCATTTAATGAGGCTTCTAAAATACTATTCCCTTTTTTAACATCAAGTTTAGTACCATTTATTGTAATTGATATTGTTTCCATGTTAAACACTCTCTAAAGATAATTAAACATAAAATTAATTACTTTTTAATTGAGACATTTAATTTTAAAGTTTTTATTTCAAACTTCTTAAAGTCTAAACTAATTTTGTTAGATTTTAAGTTAATTTCACTATTATTTAACTCTCTTTCTAAAAGGTCTGTTTCTACAGCATTCAAAATCCTAAAAACATCATTAAATATAATCTCAACATCTTGCTGAGAATTTCCAGAAGTCTCAAAGAATCTTATAATTAATACTATGCTATCTCTATCTTGTCGAATGCTTGATTTTTCAAGTTCTAATATCTTCTTTTCGGGATTTTTAATAGCTTGTAATATAATATTGGGATTTGATATAGAAATTAACGAAAAATCTTCCTTCAAGATGTTTTTAAAATCGTCTCTGATGTTAAGTTTATCAAAATTACTACCAGCTTTCTCATTGAACATTTCAAAAAGTAGAGGATAATTATACTCATAACCTTTTCTCCAAGCATATGATTTTATAAAATCTCCTACGTGAATCCATAATGCATAATCAATTGAATGTTTTCCAATATCTGCGCATTTTGTCCTTTCATTTTTTGGAACTGAGTCTAGATATGAATAGAAAGCTGAACTTGCTCTTGGAGGTGTTCGCAATAATGAAAGATAGACACCATTTTTGTTAGAACTAAATCCGTATTTCGAGTTATTTAGAATTGTTACTCCCAAATTTAAATCTGAAATATCTACATATTTTTGAGCAGGGAACTCCCATTTTCCCTTTTCATAATGATTTTTAGTTATTATATTTCTCCTTTTATTGCCATATGGAATTTCTGCTGTTAGATGTTCAGTTTCTAAATTGAATGGAAACCTCATTTTAAAAAAGAGAGATTTATCGTGAGTATCAATATCAGTCTTAAATTCTATAAGATCTGAATCTGATCTTAATGAGATATAATGATGAATTTTCGTCTTCTTGAATAAATAAGTAAATTTAAGGGTTAGAATCTTCTTAGTATCAACAACGATTTTAAATTCCTTCATAAATAACTTATCTAACTTATTAGAAGTGTATCCTCGATAAATATTCCATGCAGGATTCTTTTGTTTTTTTTCTTTATAAATTTGTATACCAATCCCATCGGTATTTCTGATAATCTCTCTATTTGTATTTTTAAATATAATTGAAGTGAGATTGCCAGTTGTTTTATTAATCCTAATTTGAAGTATTGAATTTTCAATAAAGATATCCTTGTCTAGATAAACTATTTTTAATTTATTCTTTTCAATAGAGTTTTCTTGTTTTAATTTTTGAAAATCTATAAGTCGAAATGACAATGGTGGTATATTTTTAATATGTAAAACCTCTACACTTGTATCTCCAATTTCACTACTTATTTTTAGAATACCATCTCGTTCCCAAGCTAATGAATTAAAAATGAGAGCACAGTTTTTCATTTGATTCTTGTCAGTTACATTATTAATTTTAAGAAATTTTCTCAACAAAGACTGTAATGTTATTGATATTGAATTATTTATTTTTTGAAGAATGGTTTCCATTTCTTTTTCTTGTTCATAATATACATCTTGTATGCTTGAACCAGGAAGAATATCATGAAATTGATTGAATAACAATATTTTCCATGCCTTTTCAAGAATTTCTGAAGGATAATTAAAATCTTTGAATATTAATATTACTAATGATAATAGAATTTCCCAATTCCTAAGACTAATTTCACAAAAACGATTGAGTTTTTTGGTATTTGCTTGTGTTGTATAAACGCCTCTATGGACTTCTAAATAAAGCTCATCATTCCATATTGGCAAAATTTCACCACATTCTTTTCTTAACTTCTTAAAATACTGATCAAAATTACAAAAAGACAATTCTCTACCTCTTGTTATTTTCCCCAGAAGCTCAATTTCTTCTCTAATTGGTCCCATTCCCCCATCTCCAAAGCCGAAAAATATCCCACATGTCTTTATCCAATCATCTGATAAATAAGATTCAATATTTTCTTGTTCGGATGATGAATCAAAAACTAGATTAGTTTTTGTTATTTTTCTTCCACTTCTCTTATATAAAGATAAAGCAGTGAACACACTCCAATTACATTTATACATATGGGTAAAGATCTCAGACCCATCAATACCACGCCAAAAAAAATTTGCAAATGGAAATTCTGTAAGGTCATTCCAAGTAATTTTTGTTGTCCAAAACACGTCAGCTCCACTTTTCACCAGAATCTGGGGAAGCTGGGCATTAAATCCAAAAGAATCTTCTAAGCTCTCTATTCTGGCTATTTTTCCGAAATGTTCAAGATAAAATATTTGACCATATAACCTTTGTCGGACTAAAGATTCTCCATTTGGTAAATTAAGATCTGGTTCAACCCACATACCACCTATTATTTCCCAACGACCTATTTTTTCATAATCTTGAATTTTTTGAAAAAGTTTAGGTCTTAACCGTCTGACCCAATCATAATATTGAGGTGTGGTTTGAGAAAATGTATAAAAAGAATATTTCTCGAAATATTCAATATTTTGCTGAAATGTGGCTATTGCTCGTTTAATTGTTGATATCTTAGTCCATAACCAGCAAGCATCCAAATGACTATGCCCAATACAATAAAGGTCAAATTCTTCAAATTTATATTTATCTATTCTCTCAAATAATCTTCCTATCGCTGATATTAAGTAATAATTAAGATTACTTTTATTCTGACAAAAATCCCACCATTTTCTCCATAATTTACTGAGTAAAAATGCATCTAATACACGATCAAACTTAAGATGTAATTTGACCTTTCTTTTTTTATCCTTCATACATAACACTCATTACTTATTAAGAAATTTTTCATAGTCAGAAACTAAAAGATAAAGAGGGTCCTCATCTTCTTCAATTTCGTTACGCTTATTTTTCCAATCTCCAAGTTTCCAAAAAGCGAATTTGGGTATATAGAAATTCTGTTTCATTAAGAATTTAGTTTTTCCTTTTATAATATTGTTGATTTCTGATCTTCTCATTTTAATTTCTAATCTGGTTTTACGACACTTAAAATATATATATGAAGTAAGAATTTATTAAAATGCTTTCTTACATTCTTGTAGAAATCCTATCATATTAAATCAAAAATAAAATAAAAGAGGAAAAAATAAAATGTTTAAAGATATGAGTAGAGCCGCCTTGTCTCTTCTTGTTTTTGGGATATATTTGATTTTTATTGGAATTACAATGCTATTCGCTCCAGAAGTAATATTTGCTATGGTTATGGTTACAACTGAGCCAGATATAATGTCACGTCTTTTTGGAATGCTGGTAATACTATTGGCTTATTATTTTATTCTTGCTGCTTTTGATGAAGAGGGATTGGAAAAATTTTTCATGTGGACAGTTCACACACGAGCTTCAGTTATTATTTTCATGATTATTTTTGCTGTCTTACAATTTGTAAGTTTTCTTATATTAATTTTTGGAGCCATTGATCTCGCTGCTGCACTTTGGACTTTTTGGGCTTTAAGAAAGAGTAAATCAGAATAAAATATAATAACGAGATTTTTTAACCTAATAATCTAATTTTTTTTTGTATCTTTAGTTGTAAAATATGTCAATCGATCCTATTGATAATAAAATCCTAAACAAGGTTGGAAAAAAAGTAATAGAAAAAAAATAAGGTTATATTGAATAATAAATATGATAAAAAGTAGAATAAAGGCATGAAAGTTTTAAGTAAACCTGATCTGAAAGATAAAATAGTTGTAGTTACTGGTGGAGCAGGGGAATTATGTGGATGTTTTTCAGAAGCTCTTGCTGATTGCGATGCTAAAGTTGCTATATTAGATTTACGAAAGGAAGCAGCTGAAGATATCGCAAGTAAGATTATAGAAAAAGGTGGAACTGCCATAGGAATTGAAGCGAATGTATTAGAACTTAAAAGCCTAATAAACGCTGAGAAGATTTTAAAAAAAGAATTTGGTTTATGTAATATACTCATCAATGGAGCTGGAGGAAATCATCCTAAAGGAACAACCTCAAGAGAATTTCTTACGAAAGATGATTTGGAAAGTGAGAAAGAAGGTATCATCACCTTTTTTGACTTAGAACAAGAAGGGATTGAATTTGTTTTTGATTTGAATTTTATTGGAACGCTTCTACCTACCCAAGTTTTTGCGAAACATATGGTAGAACAAGATGGTGGAACTATTATAAATATTTCATCTATGAATGCTTTTACGCCATTAACAAAGATACCTGCCTATAGTGGGGCAAAGGCAGCTGTTAGCAATTTTACTCAATGGCTCGCGGTTCATTTTTCAAAAGTTAACATTCGTGTAAATGCAATTGCACCAGGTTTCTTTTTGACTCAACAAAATCGATCTCTTTTAACTAATAACGATGGTTCTTATACAGAGAGAGCAAAAAGAATACTAGACCATACACCAATAGGAAGATTTGGGAATCCAGAAGAATTGATTGGAACACTTCTCTGGCTCGTTGATGAAAAAGCTTCTGGATTTGTAAATGGTGTTGTAATCCCTGTTGATGGTGGATTCTCTGCTTATTCTGGCGTTTAAATTTGAAAAATACAAATATAAGGTATTTCAAGATGGAAATAACATTTAGATGGTATGGAGAAAAAGATCCAATCCCTCTCAGTTATATAAGACAGATTCCGAAAGTAGAAGGGATAGTTTCAGCACTATATGATATCGCTGTAGGAGATATTTGGCCAATTGATAAAATTCAAAAACTAAAAGATAAAATAGAAGCAGAAGGATTAAATTTTTCCGTAATTGAAAGCATTCCAGTTCATGAAGATATTAAACTTGGTAAATCTACATGTGATGAATTAATTAAAAACTACTGTCAAAGCATAAGAAATATGGGCGCTATAGGGATACAAATCCTATGTTATAACTTTATGCCTGTTTTTGATTGGGTTCGTACTGATTTAACAATGCGTAATCCCGATGGATCGAATAGCTTAAGTTATGATAATTTAAAACTTAAGGAAATTGATTTGAATAAAATCTCATTAGATCTCCCAGGTTGGGCAGCTACTTATACACAAAAAGAATTACAAAATTATCTTAATGCATATTCCAAAGTTGATAATGAAATTTTATGGCAAAATTTAGAATATTTCCTTAAAAAAGTAATTCCTGTTGCAGAAGAATCAAATGTAAAAATGGCAATTCATCCAGATGATCCTCCTTGGTCAATTTTTGGACTTCCTCGCATAATAACTAATGAAGATGCATTAGATCGTCTTATAAAAATAATAGATAGTCCCTCAAATGGTATTACTTTCTGTACAGGATCTCTAGGAGCTAATCAAGATATCGACATTGTAAAAGCTATTCAGAAATTTGGATCATTGGATCGAGTACATTTTGTACATTTTCGAAATGTAAAACATACTGGTACATATAATTTTCATGAAACTGAACATCCCACTGAATTTGGTGATGTTGATATGTATGAAATAATTAAATCATTAATAGAAATTGGTTTTGATGGAGCAATACGTCCAGATCATGGAAGAATGATATGGGGTGAAACGGGGCGACCGGGTTACGGATTATATGATCGAGCTTTGGGTATTATGTATCTTACTGGTCTTTGGGAAGGTATAAGTAAGACATTAAAAAATATTTGAGGAATAGGGTGGAAAAATTCAATGAAAAAATTTATGGATAAAAATTTTCTTTTACAAACTGAAATAGCAAGGAATCTTTACTTTGAACATGCAGAAAAGATGCCAATTTTTGATTATCACTGTCATTTATCAGCGAAAGCTATAGCTGATGATATTCGTTTTGATAATATTGGTCAAGCTTGGTTAGCAGGAGACCACTATAAATGGCGATTAATGCGAGCTAATGGTATCGATGAGAAATTTTGTACTGGTAATGCAACTGATTATGAGAAATTTGAAAAATGGGCCAAAACAGTTCCAATGTCAATTCGGAATCCATTATATCACTGGACTCACTTGGAACTTCAAAGATTTTTTAATATCAATGAAATTTTAAATCCGAAGACAAGTAAAAATATTTATGATCATTGTTCAAGATTGCTCCAATCACCAGAATTTTCAGTTCGAAATTTGTTAATTAAAATGAATGTAAACTATATCTGTACAACGGATGATCCAATTGATTCTTTAGAATATCATAAAAAAATCAAAAAAGAGGGTTTTCAAATTAAAGTACTTCCTACTTTCAGACCTGATAAGGCGATGTCTGTGGATAACAGCACTAATTATAATAAATATATCTCAAGGTTGCGTGAAATTTCAGGAATTGATATAAATGATTTTTCAAGCCTTATAAAAGCCTTAGATATTCGCCACAAATTCTTCCATGAAGTAGGTTGCAGAATTGCTGATCATGGAATTTTGACTTTCTATGCTGATGATTATTCAAATGATGAAATCGAAAGCATTACTGTCAAGGTTCTTTCAGGAAAAGAACTTTCTGAGATAGAAATTTCAAAATTCAAATCTGCATTTCTCTTTGAAGTAGCAAAATTAAACCATAAGCGAGGATGGGTACAACAATTTCATGTTGGAGCAATTCGTAATCTAAACTCTCGATTATTTAATAATCTTGGACCTGATATTGGTTGTGATTCAATAGGCGACCGTAATTATGGAGAAAAAATGGCAAAATTCTTAGATAGACTTGATCAATCAAATGAACTGACTAAAACAATTCTATTTAATATAAATCCTCGAGATAATGAAGAAGTAGCAGCCATGATTGGGAATTTTCAGGGTGGTTCTTCTCCCGGAAAAATGCAATATGGTCCTAGCTGGTGGTTTTTAGATCAAATTGATGGAATTACAAAGCAAATAAACACTCTTTCTAATATAGGATTGTTAGGGAGATTCATTGGAATGACTACAGATTCTCGAAGTTTTTTATCATTTCCAAGACATGAATATTTTCGCAGAATTTTATGCAATTTAATTGGATCTGATGTTGAAAATGGAGAAATTCCTAATGATATGAACCTTCTTGGAGAAATTGTTGAAAATATTTGCTATAATAATGCAATTAGATATTTTAAAATAAATTAATTATGTTAGTTTTGAAAATAAGGTTCTATAACGATGAAATTACAAAAATATTCTATAGGTACAGGAGATCGATTCGGATGCCAGGGGAAAGCTCAATTAAAAGCTATAATTAAGGCGCAAGAACAGGGTATAGATATTGCTATTGTGTGGAACAAATCTCACCGGGAGCACCTGATTACAAAAACTATGCCTGATGACGTTTTAAGAGAAGCTCAAGCTGCGGTAAGAGAGTTTAATTGGAAGGGCAATTATTTTATTGATGCAGATCACATTGATGCTTCGAATGTTGATCTATTTATCAATTCCAGTAATTATTTTACTTTAGATATAACAAAATATATTGGAAAAAAATCATCTGATATTGAAATCAAAAGATTTATTGATAATTATAGACAATATCTGGGAAACATCTCACTACCACTGATTAAGGAGCCTTTGATTTCTGATAGAAAACAAGTTAAAGAAATTGCTGAAACTTATCTTTTTGCTATAAAGAAAGCAAGTGAACTGTATCAAAAAATTGAAAATAATAAAAAGCAAAATAACTTTGTTATTGAGATTTCAATGGATGAAGCAAGTGATCCTCAATTTCCAGTTGATTTTCTTTTCATTCTTGCGGCTATTGCTCATGAAAATATTCCAGTTCAAGCAATAGCTCCTAAGTTTATTGGAAAATTCCATAAAGGGGTTGATTATGACGGTGATATAGAGCAATTTGCCAAACATTTTAAGATTTTATTGGCAATAGTAGAATTTGCTAAACAAGAATTCTTATTACCTGATAGCTTAAAGTTGAGTATTCATTCAGGGAGTGATAAATTTGCGATTTATAAAATTATCAATGCTGAAATTAAACATTTTGACACTGGGATCCATTTAAAAACCGCAGGGACGACCTGGTTGGAGGAATTAAATGGTTTAGCAATATCTGGAAATGAAGGATTAGAAATAGCAAAAGAAATTTACTTAAATGCCTATGAACGACTCGATGAACTATGTGAACCGTACTCGTCTGTAATAGATATTAATAAACAAAAATTGCCAAATCCTATAGAAGTCAATAAATGGACTGGTGAAAAATTTGCTAGGACTTTAACTCATGATAAATCTTGTCCAGATTACAATATGCATTTTCGACAATTACTTCACTTGGGCTATAAAATAGCAGCAGAAATGGGCTTTCGATATAAAAATGCTTTAAAGATTTATTCTAAAATAATTAACAAGAAGGTTACCAGAAATATATTTGAGAGGCATATTAAGCCATTATTCTTATAATTTTTACAAAAAATAATGAAAATAAGAAAATTAAAGTATTTTTCCTTACCATGAATGAGTTATTGCTCCAGGTTCACAAGCTTTTACACAGGGTAGTTCTGTTTCACCACCTTTACAAGGTGCACAGGAGTACTTTATTTTTTTACGATGCTCTTCTGAAACGACAGCAATTACCTCATCACCTAATGGATCTAATTCATCTTCGGCCATTTTGAGAACACTGGCAGGACATACGTCTATACATTTACCACATGAGTTACACAAATCCGTATCAATGGTGATAAAATATTCTCCAGAACCATCCTTGTAGCCATAATTAGCTTTTGTCATTAACTACCCTCTGTTTTTATGCTTTTTTTCGTTCTTTTTCAACTAGAGCTTTAGCAAATAAGGCAGCTCCGATCGCTCCTGCAAGTTGAGGGTCAATAGTAGGTTCAGGGGCTTTAAGTTTCAATTCATCTTCGATTCTTTTAACAACTCCAATGTTTTTAGCGATCCCACCAGTTATAGCAAATTTTTCTTCTATTCCTAATCTCTGTAAAAGGGTTACAACTCGATGAGCCATAGCTGAACAATAGGCTGCTAAAACTTTTTCCTTTGGCCATCCTTTTCGGAGTAATCCGACTGCTTCTGATTTGGCAAATACAACACAAGTACTACTAACAGGTTCAGGTTCTTTTTCGACTTCTAAGGACATCTTTCCTACATCATTAATGTGTACTTGAAGTAAATCTGCAAATACTTCCATTCCTCTCCCTGTTCCTGCTGCACATTTGTCATTCATAAGAAACGCAGTTACTTTACCACGTTGATCACAACGTATTGCTTTACAATCCTGACCACCCATGTCCAAAACAGTTCTTATCTCGGGACCATATATAAAATTAGCCCCTCTGGCATGACATGCAATTTCAGTAATTGCTCGTTTAGCGAATGGAACATTTACACGTCCATATCCAGTTCCAACAGAATATTGAATCTTATCTAGTGTTAAACCCGTACCTTCAAGTGCCCAATCCATTGCATTGTTAGCGCTATCTGGACTATTACTTCCAGTCCGCATACTAGCATAACAATATATTTCACCATCAACCATTATTACAGCTTGAGTACTAACCGATCCAACATCTACCCCTGCTGAGATAATATCTCCATCTTCCCATTTAAGATCTGGATGAGTATATCTAGATTCGGTCCATCTCCAATATTCCTTTTCTGATTCTGCATTTGACATTTTATTAACCTCCACTTTTATCTTGTGCTACAAGCGCTGCTCCTAACGCACTTACATATTCTGGAGCGATACCATCTTTCGGTACTAAGAGATCAAATCCTAGATTTCTATTCATAGCATCCACAAAACCAATATTATTCGCAACTCCACCTATCAATGCAACTTCTTTCTCAATACCTATTTGACGCACCATGCTTGTATTTCTATCTGCAATTGCATCATGAACAGCACGGATTATATCTTCCTTTGAAGTTTTTTGATGTATCAGTGAGACTACTTCAGATTCTGCAAAAATGGTACATTGAGCATTCATTGGGATTTGCTTGGTCGATTTTAAAGAAAGTTCTCCCATCTTTTCTATTTCTACTTCTAATGCTCTTGACATGGCTTCAATGAAAGCACCAGCTCCAGCAGCACATTTCTCATTTATACCAAAATCTTTTACTTTTCCTTTATCATCGAGTTTTACTACCAATCCTTCTTCTGCACCAATGTCAATTACAGTACGAGCTGAAGGGAAAAGAAAAAAAGTTCCACGTCCATCACAGGTAATTGTAGTAACATTGTCGTTCGCAAAAGAAATTGCTTCCATTCCAGCTCCAGTCGCTGTAATATGTTTAATTTCTTCACGTTTAATTCCCGCTTTTTCAAGCGCTTTATTCAGTGCTTGTTCTGCTGATTCCTCTTGGTCGAATCCGCTTAGAACTGAAGCTGTTGATAATATGTTATTTCCTTCTGAAATAACAACTTTAGTATTTTTACTACCACAATCAATCCCAGCTGTTATCATATTAAACCATTTTCTATATTTTCTTTTTAATTTTTATTGTCATAAATTTTATTATTTACTGTAATAAGACCTAATTGATTTGATAAATAAACTATAATTAGATCAAATATCATTAAAATGGGGATAGGATATATGATTACATGCAAGTTATCTCCTTGAACATTAAGGATAAATGTGGAAGGTATTGCTAATGCTAAAGGA
Source organism: Promethearchaeota archaeon (assembly GCA_019058425.1). GTDB lineage: Archaea > Asgardarchaeota > Lokiarchaeia > Sigyniarchaeales > SOKP01 > Loki-b32. The sequence continues at coordinate 4,296 of JAHPYZ010000023.1, read as the reverse complement.
ATAAGCTCACTTATCAATCCTATCAATATAAACCACTTTTTATTAAATTTCCCAATCATTAATAGAATAACATATACTACAAAGATAAGTCTAAAAAAAATATATTCAAAATAAAAGAGAAATGCACTGAAAAATCGAATCGAATACCATGCTGGAGCGAAACGAACCTCCCAAATCATTGAAACAATACTATTTGGTCCGGGACCTAAATCTATCATGATACCAAAAGGCGCGAAAAAAACTATAAGTATTGTAAAAAGACCGATAATTATGGTTATATATCGTTTCATGAGATTAATTTCCAACCCTTTTTTTTCAGGTAATTACTTCTAAATATATTATTAATAATGTTATCTTTTCATTTTCTCTATCCCTAATGATTCCATAAAGGCATCTACACGCTTCATAGTTCGCTCAAGATCGAATTCTCTCTCATCACCCATATTACCTTCAAAAGGCATGGTAGGAATACCCGCTTTTTGGATAGCTAAGCGATTTTCAGCAATTCCTAGGCTTAAACCTTCACATCCTCTATTAAAGTGTAGAAAAACCCCATCTAACTTCCATTCTTTAGCGATTCTAATCATCATGTCAGATTTGAGTTTTGGATGATAGAAATGCTGCCATTCTGGTTTACTTAAATTCCATTCAGTAAGAGCTCGTAAAGCCTCATCTCTATTAGTTATTTCAATATCTGGAATAGATCTTGGACCCCATGTTCCATCGTCTTTTTCTTCCCATAATCCAATAAGACCAAAAGTGTACAGACTCCCTATAGAAACACACCCATATTGTTCTAAATAGCGAAAAATTCTTAAAAAAGCCCAAGGAGGTTGAGTGTCTGTCATAATTCGACATTTTTCATTTCCAACAGCAGCTACCCCTCTTGTTACACGATCCTTTACCTCTGGATATAACTCTTTTTCATAAAAATCTGCTGTCCATTGAGCTGATTTTTTTAAAGTTCCAAGAACATATAAAGAATACATAGATTTTTCATCTAATGGTGCAGGGATGGCTTTATTAAGCTCACATATTGCTGCCCAGTAATGACATGAGCGAAATTCATTTTTAACAGCTTTTATTAATAATTCATCATCATAATCTCTTCCAGTAATTTCTTCTAACCACTTTATCCCATCATGCATCTGTCCTACGATATAGTTAATTTTATGATCTGTTAACTCTTCATAAGGTCCTACAGATACATCAATATCAAACATAGGAACTCCACCTTCCAAGTCACTTGCAACTTGATACCATTTAGCATGTGAACAGCAAATATGATCTTGCCAAATGAAATCAGGTTTAGGGAATTCTTCCGAAAATTGTGGCCACGCATATTTATTTATCAGTATAGATCCCCAATAATTACGCATATAAGAGCATAAATCTCGAGCAAAACCTCTCGCTTCAGTAGCCTCATGGCACTCTAGAGCAAGTTTATCATTAAATGCCACTGTAGCACCATATGGTTCTCCAGTTAGCGAATATACATCATCGCCCAATCCCGCGGGTATAGCATCAAAAGACCATGCTCCTCCGACCCATCGGAGTCCCCCTTTATCGTGTGCTTCAGCAAAATCTTTATAATAATTCTCCCTTAAAGTTTTAGCCTTATTCCAACATTTTAATGGTTCGGTTGGATATTTAGTTTCCATCATATTAATCACTCTTATTTTTAAAAAAGATCCTCCTCTCTTATAATTTCAAGAAATGCCTCTACTCGTGTTTTAAATTGACCAATTGGTACAGTAACATCAAATTCGAGAAATAATGTCTGTATATCAAGATCTTTCTCCAAAGTTTCTTTTATTACAACAGTATCTAACTCATGTGGGTCACAGAATTTCATTTGCATTATAATAGCTCCTTGCACATCATATTCTTTGGCTAATTGAATAATATGATCCAGTCTTGATCGTTGAGGCCAATCTTTACTTGGACAAGGTATACGTTTAACGTACCTTTCTGCTATTGATTTTAGAATGTCTCCATTTGAATTAACTATTGTGTTAAAATATCGAGTGCCTGTGCAATGATCGTCAATAACGAATCTTGCTCCTAAATCTTCAACCATTGATACAAATTCAGTATCGTCATCTTCAGATCCTAATATCATTAATCGTTCACCGGGCTCATCTAAAGTTCTTGAAGGAAGCTTTTGAAGAAGTTCCTCTAAAGCTTTATTATGTTCTCGTTTATCCACCATCTGTGAAGAAACTACCATATACATCGCTTCAAGACCAGTTAATGGTGGATTTGGATTTTTTCTCAATTCATATACTTGCTGCAACAATTCTCTATTTTTATTCATTATATCTATTCCTCGTTTAAGATCTTCATCAGTTATTTCCTTCCCTGTCCATTCTTCAACTGCTTTCTTGAAAGTTTTTAATTCTTCTGTTAAATAAGGAACAGCATGAGGACTTTGAACATTCATTGGATGTGGCAGATAATAACTAAAATCCACAGGAATGTGAAGATCCCAACTTGTAAAAGCTTGTCTAATATGGAGACAACTTTGAGCAATAGTAATTCCATCAAGATAGTCAAATCTACCCTTCAATCCTTGTGCTAAACAATCACGACAGAAAGGGCAAAACATAGCAAAAATATGCGGTTCAGAGACATCTTGTGGCTCATGACTTCCTAATATTCTTACTGGTAGAATATCGGCAGCATAAAGAATCTCTTCTGGAACGTAAGTACAGAATGTTCCTATTACTTTGCCACCTGTGCGTTCCTTCCATTTCTTTGCATAATCATGACGATTTTCGTACCAATCTTTAAACTGTTTGAACAACTTTTGTATCCCCTTATTTCTTTCTATTTTGTAAAGTTAAAAATAAATTAAAAATTTTATTAAACCTCTATTTTTGACATTGAATAATAATTCTAATTCCTTCTCCTCGACGCATTACATCGAAAGCTTCATTAATTTCTGATAGTGAAAATTTGTGGGTAATTAATGGTTTAACTTGAAGTGAACCATTCTTAACTAAATCAATAATATGGGGATAATCGACAGGACGACAACCAAGACTTCCCATTATTTCCATTTCTCGAAACATTACACGACCAATATCAAATCCATCCCAACGCTTGGGTGAATATCCCACAGCAACTAAACGACCTCCAGTTCGTAAACTATTAAATGCTTGTTTCATAGTTGCGGGATGTCCTATAGCTTCAAAGGCTATGTCTGCTCCTCCTCCTGTTATCTTTCTAATTGCACCAACAATTTCCCGTTCATCCTTATCTTTTGCTAATACAGTTTCTACAGCACCAATTTGTTTAGCAATTTCTAATTTTTTTGAGAGTATATCAACTGCTATAGGTAAACCGCCTGCGGCTTTTACATTTTGAACGACATTTAACCCAATTCCTCCACAACCAATCACTACCACCCAATCACCAGGTCTTACTTGACCTCGATTTTTTACAGCATGGTATGGCGTCGAAATAGCATCTGAAATTATGCAACTTTCTTCTAAGGACATATCGGTTGGCAGATGCACTACATCTTTTATAGGAACCTTAATTTGCTCAGCAAATCCTCCATCAATATGATTTCCTAGCATTATCTGATTAAGACAAATATTCTCCCTACCTGTTCTACAATTAACACAATAACCACAAGAAAGCACGGCGGGAATAATTACATGGTCTCCAATTTTGAAATTTTTAACATCTTCACTAATTTCTTTAATACGTCCTGATATTTCATGACCTAAAATAAGAGGAGGCAGTTTAACTGTTGGTACACCATGTTCTAAATAACCAAAATCAGTATGACATACTCCGCATGCTTCAATTTCTACTATAGCTTGTCCTAATTCACCTGAAATATTAGGGTCAGGATAATTGCTATCCACTCTTAAAGGTTCCTTAACCTTTTCAAAAACGGCTGCTTTCATCTCAATTTCCTACATTTTGTTTTATTACTATTAAAATTTAAATATAATCCTTATTAAATTTAAGAAAATTAACGATTTTGCCACTTGGGTGATCTTTTTTCTAAGAAGGCTTCTAAACCTTCGTTTGCATCATGTGTTGACATTAATTCTTTAAGATAAAATTCTTCAATATCATCTATTTTAGTCTCAAAATCGATTCCTATAGCCTTTTTGAATGCTTTATTCGTGTAATGTAATACTATAGAACTTAATCCATTAAATGATTCAATAAACTTGGTAAACTGTTGATCATAAGTCTCTATTGGGAATAAATGATTAGAAATTCCCAGTCTATAAGCCTCTTCGGCATCAATCGTTTCTCCTAACATGATAAGTT
>JAHPYZ010000022.1 GCA_019058425.1 Promethearchaeota archaeon | reverse complement strand
AAGGGAATACATTCAAATTATAAGGAAATAAAATCACAAATCCTAATATTAAATTATTTCCGATATATTATAAATTTCATAAAACATTTTCTTGAATTTTCAAAATTAAATAATAATTTTCATTAATAGCATAATAAATCCCATAAGTTGAATCTGCTCTCTACCGAATTATGAATACCATAGTTTAAATAAATTCTCTTATAATTTATTCCTGCCAAATCTAATCAAAAATTTATAAGAAAAGTAAAAAGATAAACAAATTTTACTGAAAAATTTTATTATGAGTAAAAGAAATTTAATGAAGTGATTATAATCAAGAAAAAAGTTAGTTTTTCAATAGGAATAATATGTATGGTATTTATGGGTGTTTGTTTTGCTGTGAAACCTGTAAATGCGGATGTTCCACCTCTTCCTGGTGATATTGTTCCCCTCTCAATTGATTATACTGGAACCTTAATAGATGGTAATGTAGAGTCTTTATATCAAGCTGATGAGGAGGATGAACTTGTTCTTAAATCTAAATTTCAAGGTTTTATATGGGGTTCTCATTGGATTATCCTAGAAATGTATTTTGAAAATCTTAATTGTCATACATTAAAATTAAATTTTCATGATACCGTCAATACGGTTACTGTACGTGTGTATTATACAGATGAGTCAAGCGATCCTTGGACAGGGCAACAAGATGGAGCGCACATTTACTACATTGATAGCTCGAAACAAATTGATTATGCGTATATTCAATTGATGGTTATTGGTCTTTGGTATCAAGTACAATACTTATATGTGGATTTTTGCACTGCAACTCCTGAATCGCTTCCACCATGAAACTTTTAATTAGAATAATGATAACCTAATAATTTACTAATTTTTTTTTTATTTAATATTACTATTATTAAGATACTTCTAGCCACTTTATGAGATAAGTAAAAATTCCCTAAAATGTTGATTAATACAATAACGATTTATTCCAAATTTCGCATGAGTAATTTTTATTAGAATCTGTTAATATTTCCTAACATTTTTAATAATAGCAATAACCTTTTACTTTTAACCAATAAAAATTTATTATATAAAAATTTACTAATTATTAGATCCATAACGCTATTAATCGGTCGAATCAACGTGAATATTTCAAATAATACTTTTAATGATGCTAAAGAGATCCATGGTTTTAATAAAAATGAAATTTTAGAAATTAAAAAGACGCTTGGAAAGCTTAAGACTGAAGATAGTGATGGAGAAAAGATAAACTCTTATGTAAAAACAAAGTTAAATCTTTCTAGTGGGCTATTAGATCAATTTTCAGCTTATTTAAACGATATAAAAAAATTTTCTGAAAATTATTTATTATCTCCTACAAGTTCAAATTTTACTTATTTAAAAACTGAAATACTGAACGAATTAAGAGTTATATCCGACAATTTACAGAATCTTAATTCAAATTCAAGAAACATTAAAAGAATAATTAAGAATAATAACCTATTAGAAGACTCTTTAAAACAAATTGAAGGTCTTCTTATGGAGAGCACTCATCTTAGTACAAACATTCAGGAATCCGTTAAAGATATTAAAATTATACAAGAAGATTCTTCAAAGTTATGGTTGGAAATTAATAAAATTAAGAATTTAAATTATAAGTTAAATAACATCCCTAATGATTTAGAAAACTGGGAAGAGCTAAAAGAACTTACTGTTTTCATTAAGAGTTTAAACGACGTATTCTTGACCAAAAGAAAAAAAGATAAAAGTGAGAAGGTTTTAACTTTTCATTTTGATGATATATATCAATTCTTCCTCTCAAAAGATGAAAACAAAATTGGATATTATTCTGACCTGATTTATCTACTAAATTCAAACACAATTTTCGAGGAATATCAAGGAGAGGAATTCATTAATATTCTTGAAAGAAAAGAAGTTATCGAGAATCTTAAAGATTTCATAAATCCTCTGCTTAAGGAATTAATTCTGGATAAATATCATGATATTTTAAATGAAATTGAAGATTTACTTTTAGATGAAAAGGATTCAAGTTTTAATCTAAAGACTCTAAAAGATCAGAAAATCAGCGAATTTTTACCTAAAATAGTTGACTATTATATTGTTGGTTTGGAAAAGGGTTTTCAAGAGAAAATTCAAAATAACATGGAAACTGATAAATTTGAAGAAATTGCTAATTTTTATTACAAAAAAATTGATACATTTTCTTCAATTTTAGATACTATTGAAGATTGGGTTTTAAACATTGAGGCACTTCTCAATCCTTATGAAAGTATAACTGCTGGACTACGTAAAATTTTTTCAAATTTAACTTCTGAAATCTTTCGGAGAAAAAATGAATATTTATCTTTTATTAAAACTGTAAAGGATGAAGAATTAAGAGTCGAAGTACGACAGTTTGTTTCAGATAAAATCTCTGAAGTTAATGATCTAATAAGGTCCTATGAGGATGAGACATCACTAATTATTAAAGAAGAATTTCCACAATTAAAAAGAGTTAGTGAGATACTAAATGAGTATCATCAGAAAATCCAAACTATTAAAGATGATGTCTTCAAGAATTTAAATTCTAGGAAATCAAATGATATTGATATTTATCAAGTCATTAAATTTTGGGAAGATAGTTTAAATCGAAAAAAACAACAGCTAACGTTTCTTATATCACTGCTTTTAAATAAACTATTTAAAAGCTTTAAAGATTTAATTGAAAAAGAAGGAATCCTATTTGCTACTATCACGGAAATAACCGAGCAGACAGAAAAATTTGAGGGGTTACCTCTTAATTTTGCATTATCATCATTTTTAGCCGAGAAATTAAGTGAGGATGAATTAAAAGAAAGGATTTCTGAGATAAGGGCTAAAATTAATCAATTAAGTAATTCTTTAGGTCTATATCAGGTGGAAGTAGTGAAGTTGGAAACAATTCTTGCAAATAGAGTAAAGGTAAGAAAGGGTATTTCAAGATCTGAGGTTCAATGTACAGTTTGCCACAAGTTTATAAATTTTGCTAAAGATAAAGTGATCACTTGTCCTTTCTGTGCAAGTACTTACCATTATTTATGTGTAGCATTTTGGCTTTCAAAATATAATTCATGTCCAATGTGTCAAAATCATTTTCTTGAACCTCACTCAGATCTCTTTGAAAGTGAGGAAGATCATGAGTTAGAAGGATATTAGAGATCCTAATTTAATTTAGGTCATTTTATAATGTGAAATCCTAGTTAATTTGATAATCATACACTGGGAGGGAAGATTATAATATTAAGAATTAAATAAATGCCAAAAGTAATCATAAAACCTCCACACACAATCAAAATGTACTTATAAACCTTGGGATTTAGGGATTTACCACCAAAATAGGTAAAAAAAGAAATTGGAACATACCATACAAAATCACCTAATTCGTGTCCAAGAAAGAACAATAAGAGCCCTATTGGATTTTGAAATGACACCTTTAATGTAATCATGAGAGTTACGCCTGTTATAGCCCACCAGAAAGTCCAGTATGGATTGGTTATTGAGTAAAACATACCACCGAGAAAACTGTTACCCTTAAAACCTTTCATATTTTCATCATCCAAATTGAACTTTAATTCATATTGTTTGTTCCAAACATCTTTTATAGTAAGGATACCGAATGTAATTAAACAAGCGCCACCAATTATACCAATACTTGTCAAGAAAACAACATTTTGGAACAAAAAGGAAATGCCTAATAATAATAAGATAATTAAAGAAAATTCTAAAAGCGCATGACCCATTACTATAAAAATACCTGTGAAGGGATTTTTACTTTTAAAGGATTTGTAAATTGTGAATGTTAATACTGGTCCAGGAGATAATGCACCAGTAAGAGCAACTACAAATGAAACAGTAAAGATTTCAATCATTTAAATTCCTAAGACTCGGATTACTATAACCACTATTACTATTACTGGAATAATTAGCAGTAAAGCCCATAAATAAAGTCGAAAAAAACCCTTTCTAACTGCTTTCACTCCATCTTCCCATTTTTCCTGTGTTCTTTCCTGCCATGTTTTTATATCATTTTGGATTTTTGATTTACGAGCCTCCCATTGTTCTTTTGTTTCTAAATTACGTTGTTCCATTTCAGCATTCCATTGCTTCAATTTATTATCCCAATCTTGTTTTACCTTATTGAAGAATCCATCAACTTTTTCTTTATTTTCTTCCCAAAATTCTTCATTCTTTTTTGCTTGATTTTCTAACGAAGCAGTAAACTTATTAAATCCATCCTTAGCGCCATCAATGAAATTTTTCCAGCCTTTTGAAAAAAAGTTTTCATCTACTTTTTCTTTATCGGAATCCTCAAAATTATTTTGATTACTCATATTTTTTTTTTAATTTAATCTAATATTTAAATTCAGCAAATAAATTTCAATTGCATTCTAAAATTATTTATTCATAGATAAGTTTCTTTATAATTTTTAAAAAGTGTTCTATTAATTATGAAATTTGACATTATTCAAAAGACACCGTTATACAATAATTTTTCAGAAATTGGCAAGAAAATCTATCTCCCTGATGGAATCTTTTTTTGGGCTGGAAGAGCAAAAAAAGAGGGAGAAATTGTTGGAACTCTTGGAGCTGCTTATGGTTTTGAAAAGGATTTCATTGATGGAGGAGATTCCGATTGGTTACCATGTTATCTCAAAGAAATTACGGATTATTCCCAATTTTCTATTGAAGAGATGATTCCATATAAATCCATTGGTGGTTTACTACAAACAAGAGAAATTTGGAAAGACTGGATAATCAAGAAATCTCTATATGAAGAAAAAGATGAAGTCCTATTATCAAGATTAAAGAAATTTATAACTACTCCCATAATAACAGGTGGAGTAACAAATGGTATTTTTCAAGCTTGTGTTATGTTTTTAGACCCCAGTGATTCTATTATTGTTCCTAATAAGAGATGGGGCAATTATGATAATATAATCAAAAAATTTATTGGAGCAAAGATACGATCCTTTGAATTTTTTAAACAAAAAGAAATGAACATTGAAGGTTTGAAAACTGCGATTAAAGACATTGCTAAAATTCAAGATAAAGTTGTGATTCTATTAAATTTCCCGAATAATCCTACAGGATATGTTCCCGAAAAGGAAGAAGCTTCCAATCTCGTTGAAATGCTAAAAGAGGTCCAAGAATTTATCAAAAAACCCATAATTGTATTAGTTGATGATGCATATGAGCCTTATATTTATAAGGAGAATGTTTTAAACAAATCACTCTTTTATGATCTTCACCAATTAGATGGAAATGTAATACCAATTAAATTAGATGGAATAACGAAAGAGCTACTGATCTATGGTGGGCGAATCGGTTTTATAACAATTGGTTTAAAGCCATCTTGGATAGAGAACGATGAAGAATTACAAAAATTAAAGGAAGAAATACATAATAAACTTGAAGGATTTATTCGGGCGACAATATCGAATTGCAATAGTTATTACCAAGTACTCGTCCATAAACTGTTTCAGGAGAAAGGCATGGATCAAATCATTAAATCACGAGAGCCAGTTAACAATTTACTTAAACACAGGTATGAGAATATCAATTCCGAATTATTAAAGATAAATAATCCTATAATTTCAATCGATCCTAATTCAGGTGGATTTTTTGTTTTTGTAAATTTAAATCCTGATAAAATAAAAGCAACAGAATTTGCAGATCACTTATTAAACAAATATAAAGTAGGGATTATTCCCGTCGAAAAATTAGATGAGAATATTAATGGAGTGAGGATTGCTTATTGTTCTATTGATCTAAGCAAAATTCCAGAATTAGTAAAAAGAATTAATCTAGCTCTTAATGATTTTTGATATTGAATTTGGATTAGAACAAGAAAAAGTGTAACATATATATTATTTCATTTTTATAATGTAGTTAAAAAAAGAATTTTTAAAAAAACTAGATCGCAAATTTTAAAAAAAAAAGGTAGATGTAATTGAAACTATTTATGATTGACCAAGGAAATTTAAAAGAAATCAATAAATTAATCTTTTCAAGCGGAGATGTCTATTTATTAGATGATGAGAAAACCATTTATGTTTGGATCGGGAATAAATGCTCAGTAGATGAGAAAACAGCAGGTGCGGCTCAAGCAAGAACCCTCGATCAACAACGTGGAGGCGCAGCAAAGATAATTACTGTTGATCAAGGACAAGAACCAAAAGAATTTCTTAAAGCAATAAATCCACTGGGAGCAATGAAGATTGTTGAGAAAAATTTTGCTAAAACCCTCCTTAAAGACGTTACAACTGGAGATTGGGCAGGTTTTCATGAGTGGAAAAATGTACTTTACCGCGTTTCCGCAGAGGAATTCGAAGATATCAATGCCATGAAAATGATTCAAGTTCCTTTCAAGAAAGAATCTCTAGATTCCGAAGATTGTTTTGTCGCCGATTTAGGTAATAAAGTCTATATTTGGCAAGGTAATGCATGTACTACTACTGAAAAAGTTAAAGCTGGACAGTGGGCACGCTCTATAGATTATGATAGGGCTGGGTTACAGCAAGAAACTATCTTTGAAGAGGGTGATGATTCAGAATTTATTTCTGCTTTAGGTAGAGGAGAAGACTACAAAGAATCTGATGCCATACAATTAAAAGCAGAATCAGTATTAGAAGGAGAAGATGCAGATGATCGCGTAGCGGCAGCTATTGAGCCTGAGTTTAAATCAGAAGTTAGAGATATATCTCCAGAAGAAGTAAAAGCAGACATTTCTGAAGTCAAATCCTCAGGAGCAGCTCCAGGAATACCCGGAAGAACTGATAGCTCCATTCTAACAGTAGAACATATTGATGGAAGAAGAAAATGCCCAGAATGTGGCAACGAAAATCCCCTTATGATTCATGAGAGTGTAGATAAAGGAAATATAATACTTGATTATCCGCGCATGTATGGAAAGAAATACCGTTGCGGAGAATGTGGCGTGGAGTGGCGCGAGAAATAAGATTTTAATATTTATTTTTTATTCTTTTTTTAAATTTTTGGAAAAATTCAAGAAGTTTTTTGATAAAATTAAGTTCTTTGAAGATCTCTTCTCATTAACTTAATCTTCTTTTTCAATTCAATAATCTCATCATTTTTTTGTTCAATATCAGCTTCTAGTACCATTTTTTCATCTTGTATTTTTTTAATTTCTTCCAGATCTTTCTCTTTCAATTGTTCTAGTTCTTGGGAGTTATCCTGTTTTTTCGTTACTTCTAATCTTAGATTTTTAATTACGTTTTGTTTATCATCTAACATACTACGGAGATTAGCTAATTCCAATTCAAATTTACCAGTAAGGTTTCCCGATTTTTTGTGAGCCTCTTCTAATTTTTCTTCAAGACGTTCAATGATTTCTTGGTTGGTAATATTCTTCTGTTTTATCTCTTCAATTTCTACCGCTAATGATTTATTTCTCTCGATTTTCATCTCAAGTTCTTTTTTCACTAAGTTGAATGTTTCAATTTGCTGTTGAAGATCATGAATCTTTTGGTTCGCCGTTTTTACTTCATTTTCAATAGTAAATATCTCCTTTTCCTTTTCAGTTATTATTTCATCTTTTTTTTCTAAAAGTACTTCAACTTTCTCAAATTTTGATTTCTGAATCGAATCTTTTTCTAGGAATTGTAATTGTTCTTTCAATTCTTTAATCATAATCTCTTTTTCATTCAATTTATTTTCTAAAGCATGATTTTTAGTTTGATCTGATTGAGTTTTTTCTATTTCGGTTGTTAATTCTTTAATTTTTTCAATTTGGTCATTAATGATTTTATTTAATTTATTAGATTGTTCATTAAGAGTAGAGTCCAAATTTTTGATTTCTTTATTTTTATTTTCTATTGTTTCATATAATTTTTCAATAGCTTCACCTTGTACAGCCTTTTCATCTGCTTTTTGAGATAAACCCTGAATCCTTTCCTCAAACACTTGTAGTTTTTCATTTTTTTCATTGATTTCACTCAATAGTCTTTTGTTTTCTTCTATAAAGAAATTTAATTGTTCCTTAAGGTTATCATCCGTTGTTATTATTTCTTTTCTTTCTTCCTTTTCTTCTACCCAACCGAGTGTTGAGAGAGCATCTACGATTGATTGATCGCCATCTTCTTCATGAGGTTCTCGTTCATCTGACATATATTTAACAACACCTTTTAATCTATTAAATTTTTTTATTTTTAAAAAACATATTTTCTATCAAGAAAAAACTTTGTTAAATATCCTATCGATAATGCAACAATAAAGCTTATTTCTAGGGATGTATTAAGAAAATTCCTAAATAAAAACTGAATTCCTACATTTTCTATTGTTGTTAAAATAGCAAATCCAAGGTATTTCATAAATTCAATCGAAGTCTGTTTTAACTCTGATTCCGTCTTTTTAAATACTATAAATTTATCTAAGAAAAATTTAATTATATAGGTAATACCTACTGCTATAATGCTTCCCATTAATTCTGGCATATTGTATGGGTCTGTGGAACAATAGAGTACATGAAAAAACTCAATTGTCCCATAATTCAGACAAAAAGCAGGGGCTATAACTAATTGGTTTAATTTCTGAATTAAATAGTTAAGCCCTATCATACACGCGGCAAATATGAAATAGAGTATCATTTGTTTTTTTAAATCATTATTTTCTGTCATCATATAACCTCATATTATATAATATTTAATTTTTCTCCGCAGTGATAGCAGAATCTCGCAATCGATTTCGATATTTCTCCACCACATCTAGGGCAATGTCTTACTTCTAGATTTTTATGATTCTGATAAGAATGTTTCTCGTTTACACTTATTTTAGATTTAAATTTATTTTGTCTAGTTGATCTAAATGAGAAGGGTAAGAAACATATAATCGGAATAAAGAAAAAGAAATCAATAATGAATGAAAGGATTAGAAATATTATAAATAATACAATAAAAAGCGAGTTTAAAACAATATTTCGTCTCATTTTTATTAAAAAAACTACATTATTATTCAATACGTTCTTTCCAAGAGTCTTTTCCCTTAGGAGAATTGTCAACAAAATCATCCGAATGAGATTGTGAAGTTGAAGAGATTAGCGACGGACGTCCAAAACCCGGTTCGGTAGGAGATATCATCCCCATAATTTCTCGCCAAGAACTCTGTGATTTTGTCTCCTTTCCAGTAATCTTTTTGTATAACTTTTTAACTCCATATATTAGCAAAGAAAATCCAATTGAAAATAGAAAATAAATTGCAACCCATCCATTCCCGAAAATTAATAACGGGAATGGTAATAGTCCACTCGAATAATCAGAATAAATGAATCCGAGAACTGCAAAAATCCCTAAGAAAATTATACATCTAATACACATTGGAATAAATTGTTTCCTCATCATTAATTTCATAAATTGTACTGATTCACGCTGCATTTGGGCCATCGCTTGGTAATCGTTTAAAAGTTGCGCATTTCTCATGCGTTCTTGAAGATTTATTGCTTTTTTCCTCATTTCACTCATATTTTCTTTTCTTAATCCTAATACATAATTAAGGATCATGCCTAGGATTACCATACCAATGGTTATGAACATAATTTGAATAATTATTATTCCATTTGACAAAATTCAATCACTATATTAGAAAAAATTTGTTAAGAGTTAAATTTTTTGAATTCTGTACTGTTGTTCAAACATTTTTTAATTCTCGATAAAAATCTAAGAAAAAAGAAAAAGAATGATTATCTTAATCCACCATCTATAAATCCTTTAATATATTTAGCATAAACCGTTTTCCAACGCGTTGGTATAGATGAAGCTATAGCACACCCTAAACGGCATTTATCACAGAAATCAAAATTATCATGCATTTTCATTATTTCTTTAACTTTATTAGAATAATAAATAGTAGAAATCGGGTATTTTAAAGTATTTAATTTAACAATTGGGTGAATTTTGCAAGGATAACTAATAAATCCATCATGACTAATGAATAAGTATGCTTCTGCGACATGACAGCGTAGGATCTTTTGATTATAGGTTGGAAAACCACCAAAACCACTTTGAACCACATCAACACTAAAAGGATCTGTCAGTATATTTCGATATTTTTTTCTTAATTTTTCGACTTGATTAGCCCACATAGATATATTTGGGATTATTTCTTGAATATTTTTGATATGATAACTTTTATTTGGAAAGTCTCTGATTATATCTTCACATGGATATATCTCAATCGAACAACCTAGTTTTTCAGCTAATTGGCATATATCGTCCATTAAATGGATATTATCTTTCATAACCACTGTACTAATAATAATCTTGATATCCCGTTTATTTGCTAAATGAATTGATTCAATGATTCTATCAAATACTTTAATTCCTCGCATTTTGTTATGTAGATCTGCCGTTGGGTAATCTAATGAAATCAAAACATAGTCTAATCCTTCCATTTTATTTTCTTTAAACAGTTTCGGTAGTAAATATCCGTTAGTGGCTATACCATTCATAAAATTATGAGTTACACCAGTATGATATATTAATTCAGGTAAATCTTTTCTCAATGTAGGTTCGCCACCCGTAAAAGAAAGAGCGAGTACACCTAATTTAGCTAATTGATCGATTAGATATTTTATTTGTTCTGTTGTCATGTCAGTTCCTAAAATGGATTCAGGTAAAGAATGAAATGAACAAAATGAGCATTTACCATTGCAGCGTAGTGTTAATTCTATCTGAGCGGAATATGGAATCTTTCGGTCAGTAAAATTGTTTAATAAAAAGTTTCTAATGTATTGAATATAAGTCTTGATTCTCCGACGAGGAATTCGATATTACACCGCATATAGGTATTATAATAATTAAGAATTTAAAGTATATTGAAATTAAAAATCTAACTAAAATTATTATAAAATCTTTCCTAATAAGAGGATTCAAGTATTTTTTCCTCTAAATTAGGAACAATTAGATTTTATATTTTTTCAACAAATGTCCTAATATTTATATATTTTATTTAGTTGTTTAATAGCAATGAAGAAGGTATTGTATATTTTTCTCTATAGTGCGATATTTTCAACAGTATTGTCATTCATTTTCCCAATTTTAAGTTATGCTTCTATTCCTTCTCAATTTACTGAACATTTTTGGATTTGGGGTTATCGTTATATTCCCTTTATAGACGGAATAAATATTCTTGATATTCCTCAGAAAATTATTTCCATACTTTACGTTTTATTAATTATCTTTCTATTAAGATCATTCTATTTCTTAAAGAGAGATCCCGATAGTTTAGATGATATTTCACAAAAATGGCAGAAGTGGGGTATTCTAAGTTTAATTATTTATTCCTTCTGGATTATTAGTTCATTTATCTTGGGAACTCTGAATTTTGTGCACCCTTATGGTTATATTATTAATTTTGGTTTCATTTTTCCTATACTCAGTGGTTTGCTTCTAATTCTTACTAGAACCTACTATTGTCGTTCTTAAGTAAGGTGAAAAAGTTCAAATTATTGTTCAAGAATAATATTTAGTATTTTTATTCTCGACTAAGTATTAATTAAAGAAAAAGAAATAAATTTGAATATAATTTGTGTGAATTTTATTAATATTCGTAACCACATTGTTTGCAGACATATTTCTTTGCGTATATCTTAACACCACCCATTTGATGCAACACTTGACTTCTGTCTTCATGTGTAGCAAAAGTTGTCCCACCACATTCGGGGCAAATTCGACGCCCTTCTACTTGAGGTTTCTCTTCTAGTCGTGCTTCTTCTTCCTGTTTCTCTACAATTGCAGAAGGTTTAATTGTAGATGGAGTAGGAGTAGATGCTGTCGTTGTCGTTGGGGCCGAGTTCATGGGGGAGGGTTCAGTTTTTAGTAATTTATCTAATTTACCATTAATGTTTTCTAGTAATTTCAATACTTTTTGTTCGAATTCTGACAAATTAAGTCTCCTTTGAATTATATTTTTAAAAATTATAGATAATTTATTTTAAAAAACTAATCTAAGTTAGATTTTATATATTTTAGTAAAACACAATAATTTTTCTAACTGTATTATTACTATGTAATAATCTATTTCGCTTGAATTCATTGAATTATAGGATTCTAAAATGTCTTATTTTACTTTGTGGATACCATAAAAATGCTATAAATAAACTAAAAGGATGAGAAAAAAAAATAAAAATAAAATGGGAGTCTGAGAAATCATTCACAATAGAATCTGTGAACTGTTCAACATCTCAAGTACGGAGTGTTATGACTAGAGAAGAATTAACAAACGCAATATGTCCATGGGGCATACTCACAGCTGCTATAGCGAATAAAATTACAGGAAAAGAATTAAGTTTGGAACCATCAGAGTTCAATGAAATTGGTGCAATAACACGATTAACCCTGAAAGATAATTAATTAATCTCTTCTTTTTTTTTCCAATTTTTCAAGATAATCAAGAATAGATTCTCTAATTTCAACTGCCGGAGCAATAAATTTTACCTTGCTTACAAAAGAAAGAGCATCCTTCCAGCTCCATTCTGGATTTTCCTTCAATAGCCAAGCACAAACTATTCCCCCACTGCGTGAAATCCCCATTGAGCAATGAACTAGAACTTTTCCATGCTCTTTTAAGTTTATCTCAATAAATGCTAAGATTTCTTCTAAATATCCATGTGGTAAATAAGTATCATCTGGAAATCCTTTATGTAGATATGCAATTCCTAAACCCGTTGGATTATAATAACTTTCTTCCATCAGATTAACAATAGCGGTAATTCCAATTTTCTTAAGTTGTTTAAAGTTTAATCCCGGCCAGTATCCCCCAATATAGAAATTCTCTTGAATACTGTATATTTGATCTAAATCTGTCATTTGTGAAAAAAAAGTTAAATTTCGATTAAGTCTCTACTTGCGATTATATTAATTTCTAGCCCTAATACATTTTCGATAAGTTTCTCGCCCATTTTAATAGGAGCTTTAATTTGTGTTTTTGCAATTAATTTCAAAGTTTCTCCTAATTTATCTTTAGGTATAGGTTTATCAGATCTAACAGGGATTAATGGTAGAAAACCTTTTTCTACTCGCATAGTTGTAGTGAGAATTCTCTTTGGAGCAACAAACTCTTCTCTAGCATATACTTCCCCTCTTTTGCATGAATGACCTTCTATTATTAATTCCCCATTAACATTTTCAACATGAACTAGACACCCCGTTGGACAGATGATGCATCTTATATCCTTAAAGCCTTCAGGAAGCTCATTTTCATTAGATTTTGTTGACATTTATTATTACCTCGTGTTTTATTTAATCATCCTCGATTAGTACCTCTGGTCGAGGGATTACTTCAACTTCCAAGTTTTTACAATCAGGATTAAA
This sequence comes from Promethearchaeota archaeon, assembly GCA_019058425.1. GTDB lineage: Archaea > Asgardarchaeota > Lokiarchaeia > Sigyniarchaeales > SOKP01 > Loki-b32. The sequence continues at coordinate 43,206 of JAHPYZ010000022.1, read as the reverse complement.
TTGTTGTTCATTTAAATTTAATTTGATTTCAATCATTTCACTAGGAATAACATATCTCCTCTTTCTCTTATATACAATCTTATTATCTTCATCTTTGAACTGAATTAATAGTCTTCTATCTGGCTGTTTTACTCTAAATGTAAAAATAATATCTTTAGATAAATCAGCACGATTAACCAAATCTGGTTTTATATAATTAACATTTTGTCCTGGTGTGCATTTTATTTGATCTTTTGTAACCAATATTTTACCATATCTTTCTTTAATATATTCTACAGCGTTTATACCTGCTCTCTTTGCTTCTGCAGTGACTAGATCAACTAAATCATGCACCTGTAAAACATTTCCACATGCAAAAACTCCTTCAATTGTCGTTTCTAGGTTATTATCTATAACAGGTCCTCCCATTTGTGAAATTTCGGCTCCTATTTCTCTAGTTAACTCATTTTCGGGAATTAATCCAACTGATAAGAGAAGCGTATCACATTCGATAAACTTATCAGATCCTATGACTCTGTCGAAATTTCTATCTACTTTTGATATTGTTACACCTTGAACTCTTTCCTTTCCATGAATCTTTGTTACTGTATAACTAGTTATCAATGGAATTCCGTAGTCTTCTAGACATTGTACTTCATTTCTTATTAAGCCACTTACATAAGGTTGAATTTCCACCACTGCTTTAACTTGACAGCCTTCCCAAGTTAAACGTCGGGCCATAATCATACCAATATCTCCACTTCCTAATATCACATACGTTCTACCTGGTAGATACCCTTCAATGTTTACAAATCTTTGTGCTTGTCCAGCAGTATAAATACCAGCAGGACGAAATCCAGGTATATTAATTGCTCCTCGTGTTCTTTCACGGCATCCCATGGCAAGGATTATAGCTTTCGCTTTAATCTCAATTAGTCCTTCTTTATTATTTACAGCATATATAATTTTATCTGGGGTAATTTCAATTACCATAGTATCTAATTTATAAGGAATATTCAGACTTTTAGCTTGATTTATAAATCGCTGAACATATTCCGGACCTGTTAATTCTTCCTCGAATTCATGTAATCCAAATCCATTATGAATGCATTGGAGAGTTATTCCTCCTAGTTCTTTGTCCCTTTCTAATATTAAAACATCTAGTTCTGCCTTTTTTACAACTATAGCAGCAGCCAATCCTGCTGAACCCCCACCGATAATAGCTACATCTACGTCGAATTTTTTCATGCTCCTCTAGCACCTCTTCTTTCATTTTTTATTAGGAAATCTTTGGTTTTTCCTATTAAAATGTTAGTATCTTCTCCTTTTTTTGTAATCTCTTCATAAGATTTGTTTAATTCTCTAGAAAGAATCTCTATAACACGAGGTCGACAGAAACCGCCTTGACATCTTCCCATACCGGGCCTACACCTGAATTTAACTCCATCAACTGTATTGGCACCTACAGGAGCATGAATCGCATTGATTATTTCTTTTTCTGGGATAGTCTCACAACGGCAGATTATTCTTCCCCATGCTGGATCTTCTTTTATTTTTTTATCAAGTTCATCTTTCGTGAAATCTTTTAATCTTTCTGGCTTAGGGCGAATAGGATCATAATCCTCTTTAATTTTCAATTCTACTCCTAATAATTCCAGATATTCAACAACTTTTTCCGCTATTGCGAACGTTGCTGTTAGACCTGGTGATAATATCCCCGCTACATTAATATAACCATAAATATCGGTGTTGTCGATGATGAAATCATAGGTATCTGGAACTGCTCGTAATCCTGCAAAATTTCTTATTGAGCTTCTTGCTGGAATGCTAGGAACAAGTCTTATTCCCCCTTCTAAAATCTCTTTTAATCCAGGAGTAGTAGTTGAAACATCCTCAGGATCAGTAATATTTTGAGCATTAGGTCCTACAAAAGTGTTACCATGCAATGTTGGACAAACTAATATTCCTTTCGAAACTTTTGTGGGAATTGGAAATAATATTTTATTCAATTGAATAGCATTACGATCAAAAAGGATGTATTCACCCTTTCTTGGCATAATACTAAAATAATCGAGACCTAACATGCTAGAAATTCTTGCCGTATATAATCCAGCAGCGTTAATCAAATTTCTTGTTTGAAATTCACCTCTATACGTTCTTACTTTAAAAATATAATCCTGATGTTTTATTTTAACAACTTCATGGTTCCTGAAAAATTTAACTCCATTTTTAACAGCATTTTCTGCCAAGGCAAAAGTTAATTCATATGGACTAGCAAGTCCAGCAGAAGGAGCATGTAAAACACCAACTACTTCATCTGTTAGATTTGGTTCCATTTCTTTTATCTTCTTCTTATCTAAAATAACCTCAAGACCTGGAATACCATCCTCCGTGCCTTTTTTCCGGACTTCCTCCAACATCTCTATCTGACTATCTTCTAATGCAACTACGAAAGAACCAATACGTTTGAATGGGAAATTTAATTCCTCAGCTGCTTGAGTGTATAGTTTATTTCCTTTTATACATAAATGGCGTTTGACATATTCTCTTTGAGAGGCATATCCCGCATGTATTACGCCAGAATTAGCTTTAGTAGTTCCAGAAGCAAGCTCTGCTTCTTTCTCTAATAAACAAATGTTTAAATCATATTTTGAAAGCGTACGTGCTATACAACTGCCAGTAACACCGCCTCCAATAATTATAACGTCGTAAATCAATTATCTAATTACCTTTCAAGAAGTATTATTATTCATACTAGTAATGAATATTAAATTCTAATCTTAAAAAATATAAATACCTTTTAAATTTCTTAAAAAGATACCAAATTTAATTAACTAGATTAGATTTAATTAAAGCTTTTCTTGGTTTGTCTATAAACTTCAAGTTTGATTTCTATAACACATAAACGAAGAAAAGCCAAGTAAGATTGAATATGATTGCTAATAATATTAAAATCTTTGTAACTGGGTTGAATAATGTATTTTTTAATGATTTAGAAATCTTCAAGCTTAATTCATTTTCTACAAGATTAGTAACTATATTAGAAGTAGAACTAGTGTCTTTTTTCATATGAACTGATCCCATGAATCGGGGTGTCGAGAGACTCTTGATCATATAATCCAAATTATTTGTAGTTTGTAATGGATCTTTATTAGATAACGGAAGCTCTTCAATTTTATCTTTTCCATTTGAACGGTTCTTATTTGTTGGGTTCATTCTTTTTTCCTTTTGTAAGGTACTTATTTTTATTCTCATAATTTAAAAATCAAATCAGTCTTAAATTTTTTACTGTTATAGAAATAAGTTGATGAGATTTAGAAGAATTATGTTACAAAAATAACCTTAAATATCTTTCAAATTTTTATATTATTTATTCCAGTGAATCAACTATATACTCTTTAAAATTAGAAAAAGCCTTTATATTTTTACTCCAGTTTTTTCTAATATCCTCTGGATATACTTTTAAGAATAAATTAGCAACTTTTTTTAATTCTTTCATCACTTTTTTTTGGTTAATTTTATTAGATGAATTTGCGACAAAAAGAAAGTTATTCTTCTTCTCAATCATAAAACTTAAACTGCTCAGTTCAAATTTTGACATTCCCCCATTACTAAGATTTTCAGCAAACACATTTAATGCACTTATTAAACCTCCAAATACTTGGGGGCCCATATTTGGATTTATTACTCGATTGAATAGTGTTAGACCATTTTCAGTTAGAATCCATAAATCTCTTAAAATTTTCCCCAAAATATTCACATCATCAAAAAGAAATTTTTGCTATATACACTATAAATTATTTATATTTAAACTTTAAAAAATACAAAATATCCTTTATTTCTAAAAGAATAAAATATATCTAAAGTCGTTTAACTAAATATTATAAAACCATTTCCTTAATATTTGTAATATGGACTCTCGTTATAATAAGATCTCTGAAGCTCTATCAAACAAATTTAAGAATATTGTTGGAGAAAATTACTTTTTTGATGATTATGAAATTAGATATAGTTATGCTTTTGGCTGTTCAATTTTCAATAAGGATTGGATTCCAGATTTAATAATAGTACCTCAAAATACAAAACAAATTTCTGAGATATTAAAATTAGCTAATGACAATAAAATTCCAATAACCCCTCGGGGTAGTGGTACAAGTTTATCATCTGGCTCGTTAAGCTCTTATGGGGGAATAATATTAGACGTAAGCCAAATGAATAAGGTTCTTAAAATAGATATCGAAAATAATTTTGTAGAAGTTGAACCTGGAGTAATTTGTGATGAGTTAAATGAAATTTTAAAACCTTATGGATACTTTTTTCCTCCAGATCCTGGTTCTAGTTCTGTTGCTACCATAGGAGGGATGGTTGCGAATAATGCTGGAGGGATTCAAGCATTCAAATATGGGGTTACTAAAAATTATGTTATGTATCTTGAAGCTGTATTATCAAATGGACGAGTTTTAAATTTAGGTTCAAAAGTTTTAAAATCAGTATCATCATATAATATTAAAGATTTATTTATCGGTTCCGAAGGCACTTTAGGAGTTATTACGAAAATCGGCTTAAGAATTAGACCCTTACCCAAAGCTAGGAAATTGGGTCTTTTCATATTTGAAAACATCGAGAATTTAACAAATGCAGTACTTGAACTTCGAAGAAGTGGAATTATACCAAATTTACTAGAATTTATGGATAAAATTGTATTAAAAGCTGTTACTGAATATTTAGGTGGTGAATTCTTTGATTTTCCATCTGGTTATGTATTATTGGCAGAGGTGGATGGAAATTCTGAAATTGAAGTTAATGAAGAATTTGCAGTAATGTTTGATGTTATAATTCAAAAAAATCCAAAATTCCATAGAATTGCTATGAATGATGAAGAAAGAGACCGATTAATTCTCGCAAGAAAAGCCAATCTTCCAGCACTCTCAAGAATTAGACCAAATACTTGTGTGGAAGATTGTACAATTCAAATTTCAGAATTTCCTGATGTCATTAAGAAAATTGAAGAGATTCCTAAAAATATTAATGCCAAAAACTTATTAGTAGCAATTATCTGCCATATGGAAGGAAATTTACATCCTACCTTTTTGTTTAATGAAAATGATGAAAATGATGTAAAAGATTTTGAAAAAGCAATAGACTATTTATATAGAGAAATAATAATCCCTGCAGGTGGTACTTTAACTGGTGAGCACGGAATTGGAAAAATTAAAACACCATACTTAGAATTGGAACATGGATCTGATGTAATTGAGATAATGGTACAAATTAAAAGACTCTTTGATCCGAATATGATCTTAAATCCCGGAATTGGGAAAGGGGATACTCGCTCATTAAATATTAATAATCAAATGCGTACCCTTGAAAATCAAAGTGAAAGTATTTTAGAACTAAAATGCATGAGATGCGGTTTTTGTATTTCATGTCCATCTAGAATAGATTTTTATTTAGAAACCTATAGTCCAAGAGGGCGATTAAGCCTTTTAAATGGTTTAGTTCATGGTGATTTAGAGTTAAACGATTTTATTATTGAGGTTTTACACACGTGTACTTTATGTGGACTCTGTCAAACTAAATGTCCTGCTGGTGTTAATACAATTGAAATATTTGAGAAAGCTAGAGAGATCATTCATAACAAGTAGTTAAATTATTGTAGCTTAAAATACATTAATAAAATTGATATTCTTATCATATATTATATTCAAAGAATCGAATTCCAATAGAGGATTTTTTTATGAATGAGAAATTTATCACTAAAAAAGATAAACCTGAAGAATTAATTCTTGTAAAACAACTTATTAATGAATGTAAGCTTGATGAAGCGGATCAATTAATAAAGGATTTTGAGAAAAAATGTGAACACAATCTTCACATTTATCTCCTCAAGTGTGAATTATTATATTACCGAGGATTACAACAAGGACAATATGAAGATGTTGTCAAATATGCCGAACAAAAATATAAAGAGAGTTTGGGATCAGGAAATAACCTCCTATCAATTGATATTTTATTAATAATGGCTCATGCTCTACTCTTTTCACAAAAATTAGATGAGACTATTAATATAATTAGGCAGGCAGAAAAACTGCTGAAAAATTTGTCACAAGAATTACCAGCAGATTACAAGCTTAGAGCGGCTTATTTAGATTATATTAAAGGACGCTATTATATGCAAATAATGAATGCAGATCAGGCGATAAAACATTCTGAGCACAGTTTAACATTGCTAAAAGAATTTGATGTTAAAAAGAAATTTGATTTTTTTCTTTCAGTCTTTTCTCTTTCAGTTTATTCCCTTGATACAATTACTAGGATACATATTTATTTAAAAGGTGATTATGACCGTGCTTTAAAATATTGCAAACAATCTTTAACTAATGCCGAGGAAAGTGGCAACAAATGGTTAATAGGATGGACTAATATGGCTATGGGAGTTATATATGGTTTTAAGGGGGAATTAGATCAGAGCATTAAATATTATGAAAACAGCTTGACAAATTATAACGAAATTAACTTTAAACAACCTGCAGGTTTTACTATTGCTTATTTAATTCAAACCTTAATTGATAAGGGTGAACTTGAACGAGCGCAACAATTGCTTCACCAGTTTGAGCAATTGAAAGATCAACAAAAAAGCAAATTAGTTAACCTATATTATCTCTTAAATGAAGCTTTATTGTTGAAAATTAGTCCCCGAGCCCGCAATCGGAGTAAAGCTGAGGAAATTTTAAAACAAATTCTTGAAGATGAAGATTCTGATTTTGAACTTGTTATAAAAGCACTAACTAACTTATGTGAATTACTCTTAATTGAATTACGCATGACGAACGATTTAGAAGTTTTGGATGAGATTAACCCTTTAATTGGTCGATTATTAGATGTTGCTGAAAAATCGCACTCTTATATGATTCAATGTGAAACTTACATTTTGAAAGCTAAGATATCACTATCAATACTAGATATAAAGAAAGCTCAGCAATTCTTAACTCACGCTCAAAAAATGGCAGAAAGATATGGTTTAAAATTGCTTGCTATTAAAATTTCAAATGAACATGATAAACTTCTTAGACAGATAAATATGTGGGAAAATCTAAAAGAATCAAGCTCATCATTAAAAGAACGTATGGAATTTGCTCGAGTAAATGAACAGATGGAGAATATGATTAGGAAGCGAGCATTAGAGCCCCCTGAACTTTCTGATGAAGCACCTGTGCTTCTTTTAATCGTATCTGAGGGAGGTGTACCTATATTCTCAAAATTATTTACCAAAGATCTATCATTTGAAGACCATCTTTTTGGAGGATTCTTTACTACTATAAATTCATTTATCAATGAAAAATTCTCTGAAGGGCTCGATCGAGCTATTTTTGGGGAACATACACTTCTTATGAACTTTACTTCACCATTTTTTATATGTTATATATTCAAGGGACAGTCATATTTAGCTCAGCAAAGATTTCAGTCTTTTATCGATGAGATACAGTGTAATGAAGATATCTGGAATTCATTTGAAAAATTTTACCGTTCAAACAAGGAAATTCAATTAAAAGACATTCCTTCTCTTGATCTATTGATAGATGAAATTTTTATAAAAAAAAATGATTCATTAATCGAGAATTTATTCAACTAAATGAATTAAAAAATCACCTAATATTTACCATATAAGACTTTATGAAATTAGATTACGGTAGAGAAGGTCTCGAAATAAAACTTGATTCAGACTGGAATATAACCATTTTTCATCCAATAGAGCAGGAAGCTTATTATAATCCAATTGAGAAAATTAGAGAATCAATTAATAAACCGATAAACAGTCTAACTCTTAAAGAAATTATTAAAAACAAGAAAAGTGTAGAGAAAGTTTGTATAGTTGCTAGCGATGCTACTCGCCCAGTTCCTTCACATTTGATTCTTGAAGCCCTGATAGCTGAATTGAACGATTGCGGAATTAATAGTGATCAAATCAAGATTCTTATAGCTACAGGATTCCATCGTACTTCCCGTGGAGAAGAATTGGAACGAATCCTTGGAAATAATCTTATTAATAGAATTAGAACCGTCGATCATATCGCAACAGATAAAGATTCAATGCTTAGTTTAGGAACAACCTCAGATAATTTTCCAATATTCATAAACAAACATTATTTTGAAGCAGATTTGAAGATTTTAACTGGATATGTTGAACCTCATTTCTTTTTTGGATTTGCAGGAGGTCGGAAATCACTAATACCAGGAATAGCAGGTGCTGAAACTCTCCAACACAATCATTCTGCTGAAAATATTGCATCTCCTTATGCCAGATTTGGAATTTTCAAAGAAAATCCTTTACATCAACATTCTATTGAAATTTCAAGAAAAGTTGGAGTAGATTTCATAGTTAATGTATGTATTAATGAACGGCACGAAATAGTTCAGGTTGCTTCAGGAAATTTCGAAAAAGCTCATGAAAATCTTGTTAATTATCAATTAAAACACATCTTCAGAGAGATAGAAGAGCCATATGATATTGTAATATGTGGAAATGGTGGATATCCACTCGACCTTAATTTATATCAAGCTGTAAAAAGTATGGCAATAGGAGAAATGGCTGTAAAGGAAGGAGGAACAATTATATCGGTGAACGAATGTGCTGACGGCATAGGAATTGGACAAGATAAATTTAAGGAATTGATATTTTCAGAAATGGCTCCAGAAGTTATCCATGAAAAAATTCTTAGAAAAGAAATTATTGTTCCCGATCAATGGGAAATCCAGATCCTCGCCCGAATTCTAATGAAAGCAGATATATTTGTTGTTTCAAGATTAAAGGAAAATGAAATAGGAAATATTGGCTTGAAATATGCTAAAACTGTTGAGGATATTATAAATAGTTGCTTAAAAAAATACGGTAAGAGTGCATCAATTCTGATTTTACCCAACGGACCTCAAGTACTCCCTCTGTTGAAGGAATAAATCAGTCTTAAGAAAAAATCCATTTTCTTCCGTTATTTCTCATATTAGATTTAAACCAAATTAACACAAATTTAACAACACTTATATTCTATAAATCCCACGAAAATCCCCCTCTTTCATCTGTACGCGGACATATAACAATTTAGAATAGTTAAATATTTAAATAATGAATTTTCTTAAATAGACATAGTCAATAAAAAAAAATTTTTACAAAATTATAAAGATTATAATTTATTGTAGATACAAATATATACAAAACTGATCATTTGAATCACAGAATAAAACATTCTATTGATCAGTATCAATATTGATTAATGTCCTTAAAGTCGCAAAAAATAAGACAGGAAAAAGTGAATACCCATGAGCTATAAAGATAGACTACGTTCAACAAAGGTGGATTCTGAGACCCTTAGCTGTAGTTCAGATTCTAGTTGTTGCAGTAATCCTTGTATTGAGTCAAAAGAGGGAGACAATGTCTGCTTGAATTGTGGAATGATTGTTAGTAGGAATTTGGTTGGAAATGAACGCCGTGCGTATACGGTAGAGGAAGTAAACAAGAGGAGACGTACAGAACCAAGATGGCGGGAATTTGGACCAAGAACAATGCTTCCAAACACTAAAATTGATTCAAAAGGAAGGCTTATTGGAGCAAAAGGAAAAACCCTGTTCTCAAGATTATCCAAAATACAAAATTCATTAATTTCAAGTATAGAAAGAAATTTCTGGGAAGCTAAACCAAAATTAAAAATGCTTACATCCAAGATGAACATCCCTGAATATATCAAGGAAACCGCTTGGAAAATTTATAGTGTTGTAGCTAAAAAGAAATTAACAATGGGAAGATCAATTGATGGATTCATTGCCGCTGCACTTTATGCTGCAATTAGAGTTCATGAATTCCCAAGATTGCTTGAGGAAGTATGTGAAGCATCTATGACTCCAAGAAGAACTGTACATCGTTCATTAGGAATGATTGTTAAGGAAGTTCTACCAGAATTAAGCTTGAAATATAAGCCAATCACAGCAGAGCAATTAGTTTTTAGATTTGGAAACGATTTAGGTTTACCAATGGAAACCCAAAAAGTAGCAATTAATATGCTTGTTGAAGCTTCAAAAAATGGATTACTACGAACAGGAAAAGATCCTAAGGGATTAGCCGCAAGTGTTATTTATATGGCAGCAAAAGCAGGAAATTGCCGAAAGACTCAAGCAGAAGTTTCAGAGGTCGCGAAAGTAACCGAAGTTACTCTAAGAAGTCGTTCAAAGCAAATAAAAAGCAAATTGTCATAAAAAATATTGAACAACAAGTTTTAATACCTGATTTTTTTTTATCTTTTTTTATTTCTAATTTTACATTTCTTTTCAGAAAAATAACATTATATAGGAATATTATTATCTTTTCTATAGATTAATGAGCTACATAGAAAAGAAGTACAAGCAAAAGATTAACGAAATATTCGAAGAATTACCGAGTTTAGAAACTCATTTAGTTAGGCTATTGGAAAGAAACTCTGTCAAAGTTATCGACGAAGTAGCTCAGGTTTGTGCTAAGTTTAACAAACAAATCAATCTAATTCTAAGTAAATATTATCCCGAAATAAAAGAAATGAACGATAAACTTGAAATTAAATCGTTTTTAAAGTTCTATTATGATTTAATCGATAAGTTGACAGATTTAGTTCGAAATATTGAAAACTTTCAGAAGATCGATCCAGAGTACTATGAAAAGTTAATAGAGTTCATAGAGGATAAAGAAAATTTAATTCATGGAAAATATAAGTTAATCTGTTCTAATGAACTAACTGCGTTTTATGATCCAACAGCTCGAGCAAATTTAGAGAAAATAATATCAGAGAAATTCTTGGCTAAAAGTAAGGAATATTTTACATTTGGTTCATTAGAGGAAGAAATTAAGAAAATTGCACAAATTGCTGGTGCAGAACACGTTTCAATAAGCTCAGTTGACGATTCAATGAAAATGGAAATGGAATCAGCTAGATCACTAATAAAGTATTCAGTTTCTAATGAAAATGATACTGAAACTCTAGAAAAAATAGGTAAAGAACTTAAGGTATTTCTAGAAGCTAAGGAGTATTTTGCATTATTAAAACCTGGACTAATAATTACTGATGCTTTACTATTTAGCGATATCGAATAATAAATACATATAATCTTTATGGTTCTAAAGGTGGAAGAGGCGGAACTTCAAAATCGTTCCATTCATCCGGCGTAGGATATTCCCACCAATGAGCAGGGATGTTTGAATAATTTCCGTATTTCTTAACTCCCTTTTCTAAAGCTTTAATATTTTTTCGAGGCATATTTAGATCTTTAAAATCATCATAAAAATATACGCCATATCCTCCGTTTTTTGTACCAAGATTCCTCATCATATGCCAAACTTCTCTTTCTATTTGTTCTGGAGTACCTAAAGGATAAAGAGATTGGATATTGGCACATGCCCAGAACATTATTTTTCCACGATATGGTCTTAAATCAGGATATCCACTCATTCGAGGGCTATCGAGCTCAATTGCATCTAAACCCCAATCAATGAAGACTTCTAATAATGGATCTATTTTTCCACAACAATGGAGATGAACTTCTATCCCAAGGTTATGAGCTTCATCGATTATGTATTTATAGGATGATTCGTAAAGTTTTCTAAAAATTTTTGGGCTAAAGAAGGGTCCTTTTTGCTCTCCTAAATCATCTGTTAGCCAAATTCCATCGGGATTTATTCCAAATTTAAATGCATTTTTCATACATTTTACAAGATATTCCGCTACTATTTCGAAAGCTTTTTGCAATTCTTGAGGATGCCTTTTATGATCAACTAAATAAGTATTGAAACCTCTCATTGCAGACACAACTTCTGAAGGTCCGCGTAAAGCGTATACTAATGCCAAATACATATCGTCACTAAGGTTATGTTTTGTATTTATAGCAACTTCAAACCTAGTTTTATCATCAGCATCAGGTGTATACTTATCAAAATAATTATCAAACTCATCCCAATTAAGTAAGGATGGTCTCCCGGGGTGTCCTTGATCTTTATCGTTTCCTTTCATGTTCCAAATACAGCCCCATTCATCAATTTCTTCATGTGCAATGGCTCTCCACTTGTTTCCTTCGAAATCTGGATTACTTTTTGCCCATTCAGGCCTATCCCAATTATAGTAACCTCTAACATGGGGAAATAATCCTTCTTCCCCCTCATTCCAGCCAGGTTTCCAATGTTTAGATCGAGTTAAGGTCAAAGGTCCAATATCTCCTTTTATAAAATTAAAAACAGGTACTTTATCAGGATTTTTGAAATGGATTGCGGCTCGGACGCGTTCTTTTGAATTCATTATATCTCCTTTATCAAATGTAATGGTGTAGAAAATAATATTACTTTTTATAATAAAATATATAATTTTTATAATATTATATCTGATGATTTTCTATGGCTAAAAAGAAAACAGAAGCCCCTATAACCGGTATAACTGTTTCAAAAGAAGAAGACTTTTCTGCGTGGTATACAGAAATACTAAATAAGGCAGAATTGGCAGATATTAGATATAATGTTAAAGGATTTGTAGTTTATAGAGAATGGGCTACAATGACAATTAAAAAAATGTATGCTAAATATGAAAAGTTATTAGAAAAGAATGGCCATCTACCACTAACTATGCCCTCTTTAATTCCCGAATCAAATTTTCATTTAGAAGCACAACATGTTGAGGGCTTTACACCTGAAGTATTTTGGGTCACAGAAGCAGGCAGTTCAGGTAAGTTAACTGAACGATTAGCTTTACGTCCTACAAGTGAGACAGCACTATATAAAATGTACCCTTTATGGATTCATAGTTATAAGGATTTACCATTCAAAAGGTATTTATCTTGTCAGGTTTGGCGATACGAAACTAAAATGACAAGACCTTTTTTCAGAGGTAGAGAATTTCATTGGATAGAAGCGCATAATGTGTATGCTACAATGGAAGATGCTATGGATCAAGTAAAAGAAGATATGGAAATGGCCTATGAAATGCTTCAAGAAGAATTTGCAATTCCAATTATTTTTTTTGAAAGGCCTCAATGGGATAAATTTCCTGGAGCAGTATCCACGTTTGCGGCAGATGTACTGATGGGTTCAGGAAAAGTGATGCAACAGCCATCAACTCATCTGCTTGGTCAGAATTTTTCAAAACCATTTAATATAAAGTTTATAGATAAAGATGGTGAGGAAAAATATGGATATCAAACATGTTATGGTCCTGCAATAAGTAGAATATATGGTGCCATGATTGCGTTTCTTGGTGATGATAAAGGATTAATTTTACCATTTGATTTTTCACCCATTCAAATAGTAATTGTACCAATATTATATAAGGGGAAAGAGCAAGTAGTTCTAAAAACAGCTAAAGAAGTGTATGAAAATTTAAAAGATAAATATATAGTTAAACTTGATGATTCTGATCTATCAGTTGGAAGTAAATTTTATTATTGGGAATTAAAAGGAGTCCCATTAAGAATCGAGATTGGCCCAAAAGATATTGAAGATAATCAGGTAGTCGTCGTAAAACGACATGATGGAAAAAAACTAATAATAAAAAAAGAGGATCTAATAGCTCAAATTGACGATCTTGCTCAAAATTATACCAAAGAGATCAAAAAGAAATCAATGATTGACTTTGATTCTCAAATTGAGGTTGCATATGAAAAGGATGCTGCAATTGAAGCAATTAATAATGGAAAAATAGTTTGTTGTGGTTTTTGTTCAATTGATATGGATGCGTATCCTTGTGCTGAAGTTGTCGAAAAAGATATTGGTGGATTTGTTCGTGGAAGAAGATTTGATGAAGAAAAACATGAATTTGCGACTTGTCTAATTTGTGGTAAACCTGCTGGATGTACTGTCTATATTGCTAAAAGTTATTAATGGAAATCATAAAATAATCATTCTTCTATATTTAACCTCAAGAATGATTCAAGTTTTTCATCATGAAGTTTCTCAATTCTTTTTTTCATTTCTTTATATTCTACTGTGGAACCATCAAGAGGGAATTTTAATAATATAAGCATTCCAGCAATTAAAAAAATAGCAGGAATTAATCCGATATTCAACTTAATGCCAAATTGGGCAAAAGTTGTTTGAATAGCACCACTTTGATTATAACCCGTTAAAAATAATACAAACCCTGTAAAAGCTGCGGCCAAAGATTGAGCTGGTTTAGTGAATAGAGCTGTAGAGCCAAAATACGCACCCTCTCTCCTAAGACCTGTCTTAAGCTCATCTTCGTCTACGAGATCCGCCATCAAGATTGGTGTAAGGAGAAAAACACCGGAGTAACCAATCCCAATTATAAACAAAAGTATATTTGAACCGAGAAAATCTGAAATGAATGTTAATATAATCAATCCTCCTATAGCAATAAATGAAAGATAAATTATTGCCTTTTTACCACCAAATTTTTTATTAAAATAGAGACTTATTGGATATCCGATTAAATTTGCAAGAATAAATACAAAAATTGGGAGTTGTGAAAGTATACTATCTGTAATATTTAATACATCTTGTACATAAAAACTAACTTGAGAGTATATCGCAGAACTAATATAGCCAAGCATAAAACCAAAGATTGTATAAATAATAAAACCCTTATTTTTGAGAGTGTATTTAATTGATTCAAAGAATTTCATTCTTTCCGTTTCCGTATGCATGAATTCTTTTTTCTCCCTAATCCAAAACGACATACCCGCTAAACTAATAAAACCAATAACCGCAAATATTATTGCTAAAAATTGAAATACAGCAAGGTTTTGAGAATATGGATCTTCATTTACGATTAAAAGGAAAGGAAGTATAAATGTTATAACTTGACCAAAAAGAGTGCCAATTGCCCAAAAAAGTCCTGTACTTGCTCTTTCTTCCGGAAGAATAGATAATTCTGTAACCAAAGCCATTTGCATAATTCCAATAATTGTATAAAATGTGTCATATAATAATAGAGAAATTAATAGCCAAAAAAAGTAAATCCATTGAGAAATCATTAATGATGGATCCAAAATTGGAGGAAAAAACATAAGGAAAAATGATAAGGAAATAGCTGGTGTAGCAATTATCAACCATGGTTTTCTCCTACCTATTCTCGTTCTCGTGCGATCTCCAAAGTACCCAATTAAGGGATCATTTATAGCATTCCAAACAATATATAATATCCACGCAAGCCCCCAAAAAAAGAAATCGATTTCAACAACTCTGATATAAAAATTCATTAACCACGCAGCGAACATACCTGCACTTAAATTGAAACCAATACCTCCCACTGCGAATTTAATTTTTGTAGAACGTTCAACTTTAAACTTTTCTTCTATAGAACTCATAATTTCATCAAATAAGAATAATTTAACTTAATTGAGCACTCTTTATTTTTTATGAGAAATTTTAGAATAAATTAAAAGATTTTGAAAAAACGATTTAATCGTTAAAACTAATATTAAATTTAATCGAATATTATGTAATTATTATGGCAACTAAAGAAAAAGTTTTAAACGTTTTTAAAAGCAGTGCTAAACCATTACGCCCCGGTGAAATTGCTGAACAAATAGGTATCGAATCTAAGGAAGTCTCTAAAGTTATAAAAGAATTACGGGAAGAAGGAAAAGTTTATTCTCCAAAGCGTTGCTATTATGCATTAAAATAATTATAAAAAACTAATTTTTTTATCTAAAGCCTTTAAACATTATTAAGAATCTTGTTAAAGTGATCTTCTTTTATATTGAATATAGAAATAAATCCCCACCATACCACAAACAAAAATAATAGATGTTGTAGTTAGAATTAACCCAATATTAAGGGGTTGTGGAGGATTTGAGAATTCACCTAATACTGGATTCTTTAATATTATAGCTCTACAATTATAGGGGCCTATACCTGAAAGACCAGTAATATAAATATTCGTATTGGAATCTACATAGAAATCTATAAAATAAGCCTCGCTTAAATTATTCCAAGCCCCATCGAATTTTACTTGTCCTGAAGAATTAAACTTCACAAGATATATTTCTCTTCCTGAAAAGTAAGAATTTGTACCCCCACAGTATATGTTTTTAGATTGGTCTATTGAGATCGACTCCCAAACATCAGACATTCCGACTATTGCATTATTTTGCCAATTATCTATTGTTAAATTCAAATCCCATAAGGAATCATATTTAAATATTATATTTTGAGTGATCTCTTTATCTGTCCCCATTAGATAGAGATTACAGGAGGTATCAAAAGTCATTGTTGTAGATATGTAATTATATTGCATATTCCACCAATCAATTGATAGCAAATGTCCTGAAGAATTATAGACACAAGTATAAATAATAGGGGCCGCATTGTAACTCCCAAACGCATTACTATATTCTATACCATTTTGAAAACCAGATGTCATTATCATTCCAGCAACATATGTTTGATTCAAATGATCTACCATCATTGTGCAAGGACTTCCGGATAAATAGATGATATCTTCCATAATAAAAGAGTGATTCCATTGAGATATTCCATCTGAACTAAATTTTTTAAGAATAATATGTCGTTCATCTCGCTTCCAATCCCATGAATATCCAGAAAGATAAATATTATCATGCTTATCTAGATAAATACTGTTAAAATAACCAGCAAAAGTTTTATTCCAAACCGATTTTCCAGAGCTGTTAATTTTTAATATTAGACTTGTATCTTCCAAAGAATAGAAGTTTACAAGATTATAAATATTTTGTTTGGAATCTACTGCTAGTCCACTAGTTTGTTTACAATCACCTGTCACCTTCCAAGTGGTATTCCATAGTTGTTGTCCATAATTATCAAATTTTATATTAAAAAATGGATCATCGGAGTGGAGATAGAACCTACCTACGATATAAACATTATTTGATGAATCTGTGACAATCCTTTCTCCAACTGTATTTACAGCTAAAGTCCGACACCAAGAAGAAGAGTTGAGTGAATTTAATTTTGTATTTGACCTCAGAAAATTATCCTCATTATAAAATTGAGACTCATTGGAGTAATAAAAACAATTGGATAAAAGACCTATACTTGATAAGAAACAAATCATAACTAATTGTGATCTGATTTTTCTCATTTGCATAGATTCGCTTCAAGAGGTAATAATTATATAAGACCTATAAGTGCCTTAGTATTTAATAATTATTATAAGAATATGAAAGAAGATGGATATCATATAATATGATTAAAATTGAAGAAACGGGCAATAAATATACAATGACTTGTTTTAAAGTCGAATTTGTTTTATAATCTATTCAAAAAAAAAGAATAAAGATAGCTTCAATGAGAATGTTGAAGAGATGTGGCTTTTTCTTGAATTTCTTTTATAAACTTAGATTCTAAATTCGTGTATCCACAATTTAAACATTTAACAGTCTTTGGTGGGAAATAACTCAAAACTTTAGGTATTTTCATTGAAGTACAATTAGGACAATAATAATACATTTTTTAGTCACTTCGATATAGTCTATTATTATCTTAACCTTAAATTTTTGAGAATCATTAAAAAGTACAATAATTTTATTTAGATTGTAATGAATAATTTTGTTCAACCTGTTTCGGTTGAGTTTGAAGATATTTATTTCATTAAAGGGGCAAGGGATGGTAAATATCCTTATTCACATTCTTTACTTCTAAAAGATTTGTTAATAGACACAGGGATATCAAGTAGACTTTTAAGGAAGCTTAAAAGACTTTTTCCTATTAGGAATGTATTATTATCCCATTGGCATGAAGATCACACTTCAGGAAACAGGCTATTACCTAATGCTAGATTCCTTATTCATTCAAAAGATCAATTCCTCATAGAAAATGTTGACAAATTTAATGAATTCTACGGAATATCAAACACTGCAGGAGAAGAGGTATCTGATTGGCTTATGGAGGGATTAAAACTACAAAACACGAAGATCGATGAAGTAATAGAGGATAATCAAATTATTAAATTAGGAAATGGATATGAAATTAAGATAATTCATACTCCTGGGCATACAGCAGGTCATTGTGCATTTTTAGAATTGAAATCAAAGATAGCATTTCTAGCTGATATTGATCTAACAAATTTTGTATTTTATGCTGGGATCGATTCAAACTTAATGGATTTTGAGGAATCATTGGATAAATTAAAGCTTTTAGATATTAAGACAGCTGTTACTGGTCATAGAGGAATTGTTGAGGGTGAAAAAACTATAAAAAAAGAAATAAATGATTATAGATCCATAATCTATAAACGAGATGAACGAATTTTGTCCTGTTTTTCTGAGACGAATCCGAAAACTGTATCTGATTTTAAAAATCAAAATCTAATTTATAAATATTATAGCCAATTCAAGGAATATGAAATCATAGCAGAAATGATTATGATCCAAAAACATTTTGATAAATTTCTTGAAAAAGAGATAA
Source organism: Promethearchaeota archaeon (assembly GCA_019058425.1). Classification (GTDB taxonomy): domain Archaea; phylum Asgardarchaeota; class Lokiarchaeia; order Sigyniarchaeales; family SOKP01; genus Loki-b32. The sequence continues at coordinate 24,824 of JAHPYZ010000022.1, read as the reverse complement.
TCTCATCTAAAAATGATGGTTATATATTAAATTAATGATAATTTGATTGTTCAGCAAAATTTAAGAAAAAAAAGGAAAATAGATAATATTTTTTTTATTCAGAGGATACTGATTCAGGAAGTTTATTCAGTATTTCTTTGATATCAATACCCCTCTTTTTTAACATTGATTTCCTGATGAAATAAAGTACAGCACCGACACCTGCGAAAGGAAAAACAATCAATGAGATGAGTGTTCCTGCATCTGGATCTAAAAATAATAAAAAGACAAAAATTAGAGATGTAATTGATCCAATTAGACCCATAATTTTCAATGCTTTTAAAGAAGGTTTGAATCCTGCTTTTTCATGCCATTCAGGAAATTTCTTGGGTAATACAAATACACCTATACTTACAAAACACTGAATAATTAAAACAGTGACTCCTACTACTGCACTTAAAAGAACTGCCGCAGTTTCAGTATCATATTGAGGTAATGATCCCAAGATAGGAATAAATGTAAATAAAAAGATTAGACCGACAATGAAAAGAAGAGTTAAAGCGGGAATAGGAGTCTTATGTTTTTCATGAACTTTACTTAACTTTTCAGGAAACAACTTTTCTCTCGCAATCATCATTACATCTCGAGAAAATGCCATGTAAGAGGGATGAAGTGTTGATGCTATAGCAAGGGCAATAAGAATTGTCATGAATAAGACAACTCCTTGTGGAAGAAATGCTCCACCAAGAATTATTTCAATAACAGTTCCAACTGGTGATTGCCAATCTTGGATACCAGCAACCATAAGGGCTTGAATGGCATAAATTCCTGTAAGAAAGATTATACTAATTAACAATGCTCTTGGTATATTCTTTTTAGGATTTTTTACTTCTCCAGCAACATCTAATATTAAAGAAAATCCAGAGTATGAGAAATAAAAAATCAATGCAGCAAACAATACTGGTCCAAATCCTAGTGGAAAGAGAGGATCGAAATTAGAAATGCTAAAGTTTGGGATAGCAGCAATAATGAAAATAACCATAACTAAAATATCTCCAACAAGAGTAATTATGAGTTCGATAAGACCAGAAAGTTCAATTTTAATCCAGTTAAGGAGGTAAAATACAACCAAGACTATTAAACCCACAATAATTGAAAACCATAATTCTGCTCCAGCGGGGATTCCTATCGCCTGTCCGATAAATATACCGAAAGTGGTTGCTAAATAAGCTAAAGTTGATCCTACAGCTAAAATAATAAGCCATACAATCATGAATCCCCCAAATCCTCCAAGTAATCTACTACCTATTACATAAGTACCACCTGCTACAGGAAAAGCGGATCCAAAATATGCAATAACGTAGGCAATAAAAATCGCGGGAATCACAGCAATTATGTACGCAAGAACTATAGCAGGTCCTGTCTCAATAAGATAATCAGCAGGGGATATCCATATAGAAGCACCTATTACCATTCCAATAATTATAAAAATTGCCATTGGTAAATTTAAACCACGTTTTAGTTCATGATCTTCGACCATTTATCTCACAGTTTTATTACTTTTTTATTAGAATATTTATTAATTTACTATAATTTTCGGTTGAAAAGCATATAAATATTTAAAAAAGTTAAGATTAGAATTAGAAATTTAAATCCTTTATCTTTATTTAAAACTATATTTCTAGTTTTTATTTTAGCCATTTCAAATTGAAATAAGGAGGAATTGATAGTGAATGATATAGTTCTTTATGAAAACGAAGGAAAAATTGGAAAAATAACTTTAAATAAACCAGAACAAAGAAATACAATAGATCTGCAAGTACTTAAGAGATTAATAGCAGCATATAAAGAAAGTGCGAAAAATGAAGATGTATGTGTAGTCTATTCTGCAAATGGGAAGCATTTCACGGTTGGAGCAGATTTGAAATATGGATATGCTTTATTAACTGATAAAATGAGGTTAGCTGAAGCTGTAGAATATCTTGAAACCTGGCAAATTTTAACAAGAGCAATGCTAGCACATCCAGGTATTATCATTGCAGGATTACATGGATGGGTTATTGGAGGGGGATTTGAACATACTTTAGCTTGTGATTTAAGAATTGCAGCAACAGACACCAGAATAATGTTGCCTGAGGTTGGGATTGGTCTGTTCTTTTCTAATGCTTCTACAAAATTCTTGCCTCGAATAATAGGAGAAGCTCGAGCGAAGGAATTAATGATTTTAGGTAATGAAATTTCCGCTGAAGAAGCATTAAGAATAGGTCTAGTGACCCAAATCTGCAAACCCGAAGGACTTAAAAGGATTATCAAGAAAACAGCTAATATGATTGTATCAAAGGATCATTTAGCTCTTAAATATACAAAGGAATTTATCAATGAAAATCAGGATCTAAGTATTGAATCTGTATTAGCTCGAGAATCAATTGCTATGATTACAACAGGACAATCTGAAGAACTCAAAAAAAGATTGGGTAGATTTGTGAAAGAGAAACATTAATTTTTAATATCTTTTATTTAGTTTTTCTAAACGCTTGATTTTTCTTTTCTTTTTTGCATTTAATACTTTTAGGGCTTCCTCGACAGCAAACTTATATACAGTTTTTTTCACTTCAATTGAACCTTGAATAATTTCTAGTGTTTTCTCTGATATCTTTGATTTAATATATTCGAAGATCTCTTCAGAATTTTTAGCTGCTTTACCCACATAGATTGCTAATACTTCTCCAGCATTACTTACAAAATCTGGAAATGCTATGATACTTTTTTCTTTTAAGATCTCTATTATTCCCTTTTCATAAGGAATATTTGCTGCTGGAACAATTGCTAATGCTCCTATTTTCTCAATGTTATTTCTATTTATTACATCAGGTCTCGCTCCTGGAATAATAAATTCAGTTGGATATTCAGAAGACAGTTCGAATAATTTTTCTTTCGGTATTTTTATCATATTCTTACTTTCATATTGATTGACTAAATCATCTCCATAACTGGATTTTAATTTTAATAAGTCTTTTACATTCAAACCATCTTCATCGAAAATAGCTCCATTTAAAGTTGAAATACCGGATAATTTGAAGTTTAATTCATCAAGACTCATTGCTAGAGCAGTTCCAACCTTTCCAAATCCTTCTAACATAACACGAGGTTTTTGAGAGTTCTGAACTTCTTCTTTTTTTAATTTTTCTAGATTATTATAAATAGATTCTAAGCAATATATTACGCCGTATCCAGTGAATAATTCTTCCACAGGTACTCCATGTTTAAATAATCCAATTTCTTTAGGAGCTAAATTCGGTAGCCCAACAATATTAAAGATCTTTAATAAATCATGATCATCTGTACCCATATCTGGTCCAGGATAATATAAATAATTCTTAATAAAGGATTCAATCGCATCAGCAAAACTAGTTAGCAAAATACTCTTTTTCTCTATGTCAAGAGGATTTCCCCATATTCCAGCTTTTGCCCCACCAGCGGGTACTTTGTAAGTGCAGAATTTTAGTGTCATTGCACGAGCCAATCTTATCATTTCATCAATAGTAATATCTGGAGCTAATCGGACTCCTCCCGCAGGAGGTCCATAAATAAAATTATCAATTACCAACACAGCTTTCATATTGAAAGTTGGATTATTAAAAAAGATGATTTTCTCTGGACCATCCTCATTTAAAAAATTCTCAATATCCATCTTAATTATCTCTCAATTTTTATGATTAAATCTATTAAAATTTGTACTTATAGCTTAAATAGATTATTATTGAAAATAGAATTTTATAAAATCTTTTTAGCCATTCCATATTTTAATTTGTATGAAACAAGAAGAGCCTATCCTCTTTCAGAAGTATCCTAACTTAAAGAATAAGATTCCTTGGATTCCATTACTTACAAATGTGCCAACACCTATCGAAAGACTTACAGAATTGGAAAATGAGTTTGATTTAGACAGTGGAAAACTCTATATTAAAAGAGAGGATAAAAATAATCCCATTTATGGAGGAAATAAACTTAGAAAATTTGAATTTATTTTTGGAAAAGTGTTAAAAAAGAAAAAAAAGGGTGTTGTTACAAATGGGGGAATTGGAACAAACCATGGATTAGCGTGTGCAATTGTTTGCCATGAATTAAATCCACCTTTAAAATGTCATCTTTATCTGTTTCATCAGCCACTAACTTGGCATGTGCAACGCACATTATTATTATATGATTATTTTGGTGCGAGACTTCATCTAGGGAAGGGAATGATAGGTACTTTTGTCAAATTCATATTTTTCAAACTACTACATCCAAAATATTTTTTGATGTTTCCTGGAGGGTCTCCACTGTTTGGAATCGGAACTTCTCTAGGGACATTTGGATTCGTAAATGCGGCGTTTGAGTTAAAAAACCAAATTGATCAAGCTATTATTCCTGAACCTGACACAATTTTTGTAGCGGGAGGGACGATTGGAACTGCAGCAGGACTTGTAGCTGGTTGTAAGTTATTAGGGTTAAAACTAAAAGTACATGTAGTTGCAGTTAGTACAAGTTTAACTGCGAATCCATCAGCAGTTAAAAGGACTGCTAATAAAGCCTTAAAATACTTGAGGAAGAAAGACAATTCAATCCCCAACATTAAAATAATAGAAGATGATTTTGTTTTTATTACTGACTATTTAGGCTCTGGTTATGGTATTAAAACATTACGAAGTCAAAATGCTGTTGATAAAGTGGTTGAATTAGAGGGAAAGAAAAAGGATTTTAAACTAGAAACTACATATACAGGAAAAGCAATGGCAGCGTGTCTAGATTATTTAAAAAAACAAGAGAATAAAAACAAAACTGTTCTTTTTTGGAATACTTATAACTCTAATGATTTGGACAAATATCTTAAGGAAACTAATTTTGATTATAAAAAGTTACCAGAGAAATTTCATAGATTCTATGAGGAAACTAAATTTCAATGCTGGCAAATCACGAATTGCCCAGACGATATAAAAAAAAACTGTCCCGCTTATTTAAACCATGAATATAGGTTTTGGAAAATTACAGATTGCGTGCTTGATGAAAAAAACCAAAGGAAAGCTTTTGAAGAATTAGAGAAAGTAATAAAATTAGATGATACTTAATTTTAACTTTCATATTTTCAGACGTTTACGTAAAAAAGATATTTTAAAAATTTAAAAATATTACTACTTAAATAGATTTACTAGCTTGATAAGATCAACTGGTCCATTAATATTAATGAAACTCACTAAGTTTTTATCTAAAGGTTTAATAGCATTTTCTACTGAGATATAATTTATATTCCATGTTTTATCAATGAAATTAATTAACCCATAGTTTTCATTAATCAAGATCTCTTTAGCTTTTTGAAATCCCTTTTCTACGGGATAAATTGCAAAGAAAGGTTCTAAAAAACCATTATTCCATTTTGGAATACAACAATCAAAACCATGAGATTCATAAATCATTAAGTTAACTACTTCTGGATTAATAAGGGGCATATCGCAGGATAATAGAAATGCTTTTTCAAAACCCAATTTATTCAGTTCTTTAAAACCAGAATAGATTCCTAACATTGGCTTATATATCTTGGGATGATCAAAAATTTCTCTGTCATCTATAATGAAATTCACGTCTTTTGGAAAGTCAATTTGCTTTCGATAATTAAATATTTGTTCTTCAGAATGAGCAACTAAATAGATATCTTGGTCAAATTTTGATAAGATTTCTATTTGATGCAAAATCAACGGCTTTCCATAAAATTCAATGACTGCTTTTTCTAAGCCAAAACGAGTGCTTTTTCCACCAATTAAAATTAGAATTGCGAGATAAGTTTGATTTTCTTCATTCATATATAATAATAAAATTTTAAATTCTTATGTTATTTGCTTTAAAAAAAAAGGAATATTAAGATTTTTCAAGTCGTGGATGAATAAGATTCAGTTTAATGATATTCTGAGGCCAATTAGAAAAAGTCTTCTTTTAAGTCTCCATAATCTTCCCATCCTTCATCCCAGTCTTCATCATCGTCATATTCTACGTCCTCATCCCAATCATCTTCTTCTTCAAACTTTTTCTTCCCAGACTTTTGTTTCGGACTCAATATTTTAACCTCTTTTTTATTATTTATAATATTATAAATTAATAATAGAATTTCAATTACGATCAAAAGCACTTTTAATATTTAAACTTTATTATTCAAAATAACAATAATTAAGATAAAGTAAATAAGTTCAGATCTATAAACATTTCAAAATCCTTATGAACACTTTTGACTTTTCTAAGAGTTCTTTTTTTTTAAATGTAAGATTTTGTTCTTTATCATTATTAAGAAATGTTATAATTCTCAACAAATCATTTATCATTTGAATGAATCTTAGAAGCATTAATAAATTGAAGGAGATGTTTACTTTCTAAAATAAATTTTAATTTAGAGATTATTTCTTGCATAACACAATTATCTTTAAAAATAAAGATAAAATCTTTATTAACAATCATGTTATACTCAAAAATGCCTAAAAATAGAAGAGAAAGTGTTAAATTAAGTTCATATTTATCTGATTTGATTAGTTTAATATCTTATTTCTAAGATTGAAGATATATAATACTAAAACCAAGAAATCTAATCATATTAAAATTTGTCTTAGAGAGTAAAATTATTATGCAAAAGTTTTTAAATCAGATTATTTATTATTAGTTTCAAATATAAATTTTTAATTGAATGAAGTAAGATTAATTCTCAACAACATATTAAGGATAAACGATTAAAAGATTGATGATATATTGTATTTCTATAGAAAGATTAAGAAAGAATAATCTCGATATATCCTTTTTTAATATTTATATAAAAATCATTAAAACTTTATCCGAATTAAAAAACCTCTATATTTTTCAATATTTATCAAAATCAAAAGCTATAATATAAAATCACAATGACAACTCAAGTAGACAATATAAATAATAGAAAAAGAATTTTTGAGAATAAAGAAAAAAACACATCCGTATGTTTAGGGCCTGTTCTTGACTTAGAAGAATACGTCAAAAAAGATTGGTGGAAAAGGATATTTAATGCCTATTATTTAAAAACTGATGGTGATGTAGTTGAAGATCAAAAAATCACAGAATTTGAAATTAATTTTTTTTCAAAAGTTATGCAATTTCATCAGGATCATCAGATTCTAGATCTTTGTTGTGGTCAAGGAAGACATTCCATTGAATTGGCCAATAAAGGTTTTAAAAATATATTTGGATTAGATCGCTCAAGATATCTAATACAAAAAGCTAAAAGTAATGCTAAAAAATGTGGAGTTTCATGTAAATTTCGTGAAGGAGATGCGCGAAAATTACCATACAATCCAGATACATTTAATTTTGTATTGATTTTAGGTAATAGTTTTGGATACTTTGAATCAATAAATGATGATCTACAGGTATTAAAGGAAGTATTCCGTGTCTTAAAGCCTTGGGGTAAAATATTGATTGATATAACTGATGGAGAATTCATAAGAGAAAATTTTCAATCACGTTCATGGGAATGGATTGATAAGAACTATTTTGTCTGTCGAGAAAGATCATTGTCATTAGACAAACAGAAATTAATTTCACGCGAAGTAATAAATCATGTTAACAAAGGAGTTTTAGTGGATCAATTTTATGCAGAAAGGTTATACTCAAAGGAAAGGATTTCAGAGTTATTAGAAAAAGTAGGATTTAGTGATATAAATTTCCATGGCTCAATTACTCCTGAATCTCAAAGAGGCCAAGATTTAGGTATGATGGAAAAGAGACTAATAGTTAGTGCTGTTGTTAAAAAAGAATGGACAAATATTAAAGACAAAGAAAAAAAAACCAAAAAAAATACTGTTGTTATATTTGGAGATCCTAATACACCTGATATTATAAAACCTTCAAATAAATTTGATGAAGATGATTTCTACACAATAAATCAATTAAAAGTTGCATTAGATGAACTCAATGAATACAATTTTTCTTATTTAAACAATCACGCTACTCTTATTCAAGATTTACTAAATGTAAAAGGAAGAATTGATTTTGTTTTTAATTTGTGTGATGAGGGTTATTATAACGATGCGAAGAAGGAATTACATCTACCTGCTTTATTAGATATTCTAAAGATTCCATATACAGGGTCTGGACCTCAATGTCTAGCTTATTGTTATGATAAATCATTAGTACGAGGAATTGCAAAAGAATTAGAGATTCCTGTTCCTGAGGCTGTTTTCATTAAACCTGAAGAAAAAATAATAGATTTGCCATTATATTTCCCAGCGATTGTAAAACCAAATTATGGAGACTCTAGTTACGGAATTACTCAGAGAAGTGTAGTCAAAAATGGAGAAGAATTATTAAGTGCAATTTCAGAGATTCGTGAAAAATTTGGTTATGATAAGCCTGTTCTAGTTGAACAATTTCTTACAGGTAAGGATCTTACTGTTGGAATCATCGGAAATTCACTAGATAGTTTTATTATACTTCCAATAATCGAAGAAGATTATTCAAATTTACCTCCTGAATATCCAAAAATATGTGGTTATGAGGCAAAATGGTTACCAGATTCTCCTTATTGGAATATTAAATCAGTTCCCGCAAATCTTCCGCGTGATGTAATCGAAATTATTGAAAATTGTTCTCTTAAACTTTTTGAACGATTAGAATGTCAAGATTATGCACGATTCGATTGGCGTTTGGATACTAAAGGAAATCCCAAACTTTTAGAGGTAAATCCTAATCCTGGTTGGTGTTGGGACGGTCATCTAGCTAAAATGTGTAATTATGCTAATATATCATATAAGGAAATGATAAATAAAATTTTGGATGTAGCAATGAGAAGAATTGGATTAATTTAATTTTATTTTAAATACATAACCCCGATAATAAAATGAGCACAATAGATTTTGAAAACAATAAAAGATCTCCAGAGAACGATGAGAAAATTACTTCATACATACGTCATCTTGAGAAAAAAATAAAAGAAAATGAAGTTGAAGTAAATATCTTGAGAAATACTGTATCAAAGATAGAAAATGAAATAAGAAGCATGCGTGCAGAAATTGAACATTTAAGTGACCTTCCCTTAATATCAGGATATATTACTGATATTTTAGATGATAATAATAACCGAGCTATTGTAGATAGCCCCCCTAGCTCTAGTTTTGTTGTTAGAATAAGCAATAGACTGCAAAAAGAAAACTTAGTACCAGGATTGCATGTAGCTTTAAACCAGAGAAATTATGCAGTCATGGAAATATTACCATCCAATTTAGACCCATTTGTTAGAGGAATGGAAATAATAGGTACTCCTATTGATGTTTCATATGATAATATAGGAGGTTTAGAGTATCAAATTCAAGAAGTTAGAGAGATAATAGAGCTACCATTAAAAAAACCAGAATTATTCAAAAAAATTGGAATTGATCCCCCAAAAGGAGCCTTATTTCATGGGCTCCCCGGAACAGGTAAAACTTTGTTAGCTAAAGCCGTTGCACATGAAACAAATGCAACTTTCATTAAAGTTGTTGCTACTGAATTAGTCCAAAAATTCATAGGTGAAGGTTCTCAATACGTAAGAGAAATTTTTAGCTTAGCTCGACAGAAAGCACCGACTATCCTTTTTATTGACGAATTAGATGCAATTGGAGCTATTAGAATGCAAGATGATACTTCAGGTGATAGAGAAGTAAATAGAACATTAATGCAATTATTAAGTGAATTAGATGGATTTGATCAGAGAGGAAACATAAAATTTATTGGTGCTACTAATAGAGCAGATATCTTGGATCCCGCATTATTAAGACCAGGTCGATTTGATCGAATAGTAGAATTTCCCATTCCTGATGAAAATGCTAGAGAAGCAATCTTCAAAGTTCATATGAAAAATCTTCATATTGAAGATAGTATTGAATCAAAAAAGCTAAGTATTCTTACTAGAGGTGTAACAGGCTCTGATATAAAAGGTATCTGTACTGAAGCAGGAATGTATGCATTAAGAAGAAATTCCGAAATTATCTCGTATGAAGATTTTGTCATGGCTATTGAAAAAATTATGTCGAATAAAAATGGTGATTTTGCTATATCTGATATCTACTTGTAAAATGAACCCTAAATAGAATAAATATACTACAATGGTATTACAAAAAATAATCAAACAAAAGGAGTATAAATTCCATTATAAAAATAAAACTTAGTAATATTTCAATTGCAAGCAAGAATTTCTCATTACTATTACTTTGGGTAACACTATAGATGTTTTCTAAAGTTTCAAGTCTATGTCTTATACTTTTACTCCATTGCCCTAATTGAAATAAGTCTGATAAATATGTATAGATTTCAGCTAAATAATAATCACCGATTAATTTTGAGACATTTTCTATATTTTCTAATAAGAATAATAAATCATATCTCAATCGAATTAAACGCCCGACTTTCTTTTTTAACCTACTAACAAAACTGTGACTTTTAAAATAGATTTTACGTATATCTTCTTCTGCTATAGCTAATCTTCTATCTAAAAGGTTGTCAATAGTTCTCAATTCAAGTAATTGATAGTTCGCCATCTCAACAACAAGTAAGATATCTTCATAATCAATATTTGGATCGATAATTAAGCATCTATCAAAATCAAAAATTATTAGATCATTTTTTAAAAATGAAAAAGTCTGTTTCATGGTTTTACTAATTTGTTCTTTACTAAGATCTAATTCAGGATTTTCTCCCATAAGTAAAGCAGATAAATATTTATTTTCTTTCTGAATATATTCTTTGGGATTTTCTAATTTATCAGTTAAGCAATATAATGTGTATTTTTCATGATCAGATTCACCAAATAAAAAGCCCTCTTCACCAATACAATCTCTTATCTGTTTAAATACTTTATTATGATGAAATTTTAAAAAATTATTTATTTGAAATTCACCCTCAGAAGTCTTAAATGACATTCTTCTTAATTTATGTAAATTATCTAAAGGTAAATCATGAAAAGCAAGTCTTGCAATTAAGGATATTACACCTTCTGCATATAATTTTACATGTAGAGAAATATTCTCAATATTTCTTGATTCAGAGGTTATTTTCTGCATAAGCTCTAAATTTAAAGGTTCAGGAAAATCCACGTATGAAGGTGTGTCTTTAGTTTTAATGATTCTTTTATCTTTGATTGCGGGGATTATAGATGTGGCTTTTTTTAAATCAATATTGCGCCCGACATCGGTTAAACGTAAAAAAATTATTTCTCCATTCAAAAAAATAACCTAGTTGAAAAATTTAGTTTCTATTTTATTAAAGTGATTTTTTACTTTTTAAAGAATTTTTTTTACTAGATAAAGAAAAATTTTTTTTTAAAAATTTTGACTAAGTTTAAATTTCACTTAGACTTAAAAAAAATTAATTTATCTCTTATCTCATATAGAATAATTATGTTAGGGGAATATTGGCTCCTAATTGTAATTTTTGTAATTTTTATCATCATTTTAATTAGTTATTCATCAAAAAAATTAGATTATGTAACCATTTCTTTATTATGCTGTTTTACAGCGGGTACTATTACAGGGATAACGAAGGGTTTAACAATTTCTACTTTTGTATCATTCATCGAATTTGAAGCTATAATTGTCATTTTATGTATGAGTATTATCACTAAAATCGCACAAGATTCGAATATTTTAGAGTTTTTAGCAGTAAAACTTTTTAAAATATCAAAGGGAAATAGAAAAATATTCTTTTATTTATTATGTATTATAACAACCCTTTTAGCTGCTATAATTAGTGATGTTGTTGTAGTTTTAATATTAGCACCAGTTGTAATACGTTTATGCCGTTTTTTAAGAACTCGAGCAGGTACTTATTTACTTGGTATGACTATTTGTATAAATATAGGCTCAATTATAACTCCATTCTCTAGTGGAGAAAATATTATAATCTCTGCTGCATTTGATTTAGATACTTTATATTTCATAACTTACTATTGGGTATTCTCTTTTTTCCTTTTATTTATCACAATTTTTCTGATAGACAGATTTCAATTGAGTAAAGAACCACAAATTGAAGAACTTCAAAGAAAATACGTGATGGATCTCATAGATGCAAAAGTAATGATATCGAATAAAAAAATGTTTTATTTTAATAGCATTGCTATAATTATTACCATCGTTCTTTTTGCAATTTTGCCATTTTTATATTTAACCGCTGCATTTTCAACTTTTTTACTGGTATTGATTAATAGAAAATTTACACAGAAAAAGATGAGCGAATTTTTAAAAGATATTGAATGGGAAATCATATTTTTTTTTATTTCATTATATGTTGTAGTTGGTTGTTTAGGAGTTGCAGGTTTTGAAAATCTTTTTAGAGGTATACCCTTTGAGACTTTAAATCCATTTATCGTTAGTCTAATTATTTTACTGCTCGTTAGTTTTGTATCGGGGGTGGTTGCTAATACTCCAACAGCCTTAGTGTTTATTCCAATTATAAATTTGTTAGTGACAACAGAACCTATTGGATTTGGATTTCCTTCAGTTCCAATATATTACTCATTAATTATAGCAATAAATATTGGTGGAAATCTTATACCTCAGGGAGCCGCTTGCGATGTAATGACGTTAAAAATTGCACAAAATAATGATGTAGAAAATTTGAATTTTAAGAGATTGTTGAAAGTTGGAGCTACTTTTGCTGCAATTCACATAATTTTATCAATAGGATATTTATCCTTATTATCAATCTTCTATGGTTGAGTAATGCAGAAAGAGCTTATTTAAAAAAATAAATATTTGAATTAAAATTAAATAATTTTTAACCGTTGCAATAAACCTGTAATTAAAATTGGTAGCGCAATTGTAGCTTCACACCATACACTTACATGTTTTGACTCAAGAGAGTATTTACCCCAAGATTTTGCTTCTGAAAAAGTACTGCCTGAAAGTCCACCATCGTACTCCATAGCTGTGTGAATGCGAACTGAATAATTATATCCCATTTTTTCTATTTTATCAAATTGGTCTAACATAGGAAAGATCTGCTGAGCCCAATTACGTGGAACGCCTCCACCTACTATTATAGTTCCATATTCTTTAAACTTTTTAACAATCTCCCCAAATTTTTTCACATCTCCTAAGATATCAAATTGAAAATTATAGCCTTCATAAAGATCATACTTAATAAGTTTTAAAGCTAATTCTGAGTCTGAAAATGCTGGAATAAATATGGGGATGTTATTTTTAGCTGCCATGGAAAGAATATTATTTCCTGATAGTTTAGTACCGATGCTTTTTAGAAATTCTGATGGAGTAACTTGAATATTTTTCTTGTCAAATGAAGATTTAATAAGTTCTAGTAATTTAATATCAGCTTTATCATAATTTTCTTCAGGAAGGAAAATATCATAAATCCTATTAATCCTATGTTTGAACAACTCATCATCATCAACATTAATGCTTCCCACATAGTGTCCTATATTACTTGCTGCATCAACTAAATCATGTGTAATATTAGCACCAGTGCTAATCAATACATCTATTAACTTATTTTCTATTAAGACAGAAATTAGACCTCCCATCCCAGCAGGAATCATTGCTCCACTTAGAGTTAAAACTGTTAGACAGTTTTTATCAGAAACCATTTTTTCTAAGATATCAAGCGCTAAACCAAGATTTCTTCCTTGGAAGCCACAATCTTTTAGAGCAGTTAAAAGATCATCAATATTCTTTATAAGCTTTGGATTAAATGGTTTAACTTTTTTTATTAAATATTCTTCTTTTTGATGGGTTTTCATAAATAGAATTAAATACTTTAATAGTATTAAAATGAACTGTTTGGATATTATAGAAAAATCATGAAATTTCATTAATAAGTGTAAATGGCTGCATTATATTATGTAAATTTATATTTTCTTTTATAGAAATTTTTAGTTTCAGTATTTCAATTCTTTTACTTATCTTATTTTATTATATTATAAAAAGTAGCTGAAAATTTTATAGATAAAGTAAAATTGTTTCAATTTAAATGAAATAAATGTTAATATATTATTAGAGTGGAAAATAAGTTTAAATATAACCTTTAATATTAGAATCTTAATCAATTATAATAAAGAAAGAATGTTAAAGCGATGTCATTAGTCCCAAAAAAGGTCTTCTTTGTAAAAGGTAAGGGATATCATAAATCCAAGCTAGCAGCTTTTGAAGAAGCTCTTAGAGATGCTGGAATTGAAAAATATAATTTAGTAAATGTTTCTTCTATTTTACCACCTTATTGCATTGAAATTAATGCAGGTGATGGGTTAAAGCAACTTCGTCCAGGTCAGATAGTATTTACTGTTCTTGCTAGAGAGGAGGCAAATGAATATAATCGAGTTATAAGCGCCTCTATCGGAGTCGCTAAGCCTGCTGATAAGGGACATTACGGATATTTAAGCGAACATCATACTTTTGGTGTTAAACCTGAAAAAGTAGGAGACTTCGCTGAAGACTTAGCTGCCGAAATGTTAGCGACGACTTTAGGCATACCTTTTGATCCCAATTTAAATTATGATGAAAAAAGAGAAGTATTTAAAATGGGAGGGAAGATTGTTGAAACCAAAAATATCACATCAAGTGCAACAGTTAGAGATGAAGACGAATGGGCAGCTGTTGTTGCTGCGGCGATTTTTATCCTTTAATTTTTCTGAAATGATTAATATTTATAACTTTAAAGCATGAATCTATCGATTCAATTTCTTCTAGTTCTCTTATGGAAATACGATTAATATCATCACTATCCTTTGTAGCCCAAATCAATTTATTAAAGCGTTGGTGATGATGATGAAATCTTTGATTAGCATATTCTTTGGCTTGCTTAGTGTAAAGAAGAAAGGGCCAATCACTACCTTCCATTAATAACAGCTCTCTTGCTGTTTGTTGTAGAATCCTTTTCCCCCATTCATTTGGATTAGAATTTTGTTCTAAAACATTTTCGAATTCTTTTATTGAACCATTGATATATGGCCAAATCCAACCATGATCAGGATTTTTCCATACTTGGAAGTGACCACCCTCCCCCCAACTACTTTCTCTCATCCTAATTATGGAAAATTCATCTTTATTTTTTGAAGCATAATCTGAAATAGTTATCATATCAATATCTTCATGGTTATGAATTAATTCAAGCACAAATTTTAACCATACTATACCTTCCATCCACCAATGACCATAAAGCTCAAAATCATATGGGGAAATTGTAATACCATTTGTATTAAATTGTTCTGAGAATTGTTTTAATTCTTCAATAACCAGTGATACAAAATGATCCGCATGAGACTTAGCAATTACTTTTGCTTCTTCAATATTATATAATTCTTTTTCTCCTTTTGCTAATTCTTTACTCGTGATTCTCCAATAATGTAAACCAGATTCATGATCTTTCCTATGAAATTCCCTATAATATTCATTTCCTGGATAACCTATCTTTGCATCCCAAACTTGACGACTAACTTTTTTATTTCTACCAAAAACAGACACACCAGTTTCTAAATTGTACCCGTAATTTGTACTCAATCCAATTTCATTTTTTTCCTCTAATATTTCTGCGGTTAATATTCCATGAGAATCTACAAAAAAGTAATTTATCCCTGAATTATTTAACCAATAATCAATACTCTCTCGGATTTTACCATTTTTATATTCTTTAGGTCTATAAGCACATTCAGGAAGCCAGATCCCTTTCGGATCCCTTTGGAAATGCTCTTTATGGGTGTCTACTGCTAACTGGATCTGAGAAAAAACTCCAGAATCACTTTCAAATAGAGGTAAAAAGCCGTGGGTTGCGCCACATGTTATCAATTCAATCATTCCTTCATCTTGGAGCCATTTAAATGAACCTAATAAATCTCTATAATAATTGTGATAAAATGTGTCTAGGACCTGTTCAAAATTCCTTAAATGATATTCAGCTATAGTCTTTCTTTCTTGATGGTTTTCAAACCTTTGAATATCGTTTTTAGCTCTTGTTATTAAGTTCTCCATATAATCTGTAAATCTCTGTTTCATATATTCATCTGCTAATTGTTCAGCCAATATTGGTGTTATATTAATAGTAATAGCTGTTTTTACTCCATTCTTTTTTAATTCTCTTAATATGTTCAAAAAAGGAATATATGTCTCGTTCATTGCTTCCATGAGCCATTCTTCTCCTGCAGGCCAAGTTCCTGACTTTTTACACCAAGGAATATGGCCATGTAGAACTAAACCAAAATATCCAAAAGTCATTTTCAAGAAAATTAATGTTTTTATTATAATTTAGTCTTATATGATTATTATATTCTAATAAATAGATGATATGAAATATGAGTATAAAAATAAAAGCTATAACAGACCCTCCTAGTCGTGAAGAGTTGTCAAATCGTCTTGAAAAAGTAAGATCATTAATGAAAGAACAGGATTTGGATTATTATATATCATTTAATCCAGTAAATATCTATTATTTAACGAATTTCGCGTTCTACGTCCACGAACGACCTTTTATTCTTATAATAGAAAAAGAAGGAGTGCCAAAAATGTTGATTCCCAAATTAGAAAAGGGTCATTTTGAATCTAGAGCGTTATGCGAAATCGAGTTTGTCATATATTATGAATTTCCCTCTCGAAAAGGGGAAAATTGGTATGACTATTATCAAAAACAAATTAGCTCAGGAGCAAAGGTCGGGATAGAGTCTGAATTACCAATAGGAATTGTCAATAAGACTCCGGGGGAAATAATTGTTTCAGATATAATTGACGAGGTTCGAATCATCAAAACCGAATATGAAATAGGAAGAATTTATCATGCCTGTCGAGTAGTTAATAAAGGGCATAAGGTATTACTTAAAAAATGTCGTCCAAAAACTCTTGAGTTTGCATTATATAAAGATGTTACTGATGCTATGACATCAAAAATTGTCCAAGATATACCAAATGCCAACTTTAGAGCTGTCGATACAACTGGTGCCGTTTGGCCTCCATCAATTTCTCATGATCCACACTTAATACCTCACATTTTCGCCCCTATGGAAGAAGGAGGCCCCCATGTTTCAATAGTATCTGCTCAAGTAGATGGATATGGAGTCGAGATTGAACGATCTTTCTTTTTAGGCCATATACCTGAGAAAACTATTAAACCTTTTCAAGTAATGCTCGAAGCAAGAGCTTTAGCATATAATATGTTAAAGCCAGGAACAATCATGAGTGATGTTGATAAAGCAGTAAGGAGTTTTATAATTGAGAAGGGATATGGTGATTACATAATCCACCGTACTGGACACGGTCTTGGAATTACTGGGCATGAAGCTCCTTTCTTAGCAGAGGGATATGATAGACCCTTAGAAAAGAATATGGTGATCAGTGTTGAACCAGGTATTTATATACCGGGATTAGGCGGTTTTCGACATTCAGATACGGTTTTAATTACTGAAACCGGATATCAAAAACTAACTAAAGCTCCAGAGACTATTGAAGAACTTACAATTCCACTTTAGTGTTTCATGGTCTTATTCAATATAGCTAACAATTTTTTCTAACTGTTTCCTAGCTGTCGGTTCAGGAATCTCTCCCTTAATATATCCAAAAGGTAAAAGGGTGAGAAGATGTTCATTAGCTCCCAAACCAAGTATCTCTTTTGCCTTTTCTCTATTCATAGCCCCTATCCAACATGTTCCAATCCCTAAAGACCATGCCATTAACATCATATTCATTGAGACTAATGATGTATCAATCAAATACCATTTAGGACTTGTTTTAATTTTTGCAATAATCGCAATTGCAACTGGAACTTCTTTCATGAATCTACCATAGCTTAGGCATTTAGCTAGCTTTAGCAAATACTCTTTATTTTTAATGACAATAAACTCCCATGGTTGACGATTTGAGGCACTAGGAGTCCATCTTCCTGCTTCTAAAATCATTTTTATTTCCATATCTTTTATGGGTTTAGCTTGATATACCCTTATACTCCTTCTTCCTCTCAAAAATTCTAATAATATTTCAGGTTCAATCATTATTGATTTTCTTCCAATTCTTTTTATTGACAACTAATCATTTAACAATTAAAAATGCTCTTCTAAAATCTTATAACTGTTTTCGGAATCTTTTGATTATTTTCCGAAATATATAATTTTTGATGATCCATTTCATAATATAATGCCTTTAACTGATTTAAAACCTCAATATTCAAAAAATGAGTTAAAGAAGGGTCCAAGAAGCAAAGGATACAATTTGATGATAAAATACTATGAGTCTCATAATCATGATCCTCACCACACCTTTTTATATGGATTTTTATGCTTGATATACGATGGGATTAATACAATTGATGAGTTAAAGGCAAGAATGCGTCTATTTTTTATTTCCTCTACAAGGCATGTTATAATAGGAGAGGAAGATGTGGAGGAATATATACAAAAAGCAAAACGAAAAAGGCTAATTCAGATTCAATCTGAAAATGTCATAACCCTCACTAAGGAAGGGATAAAACTTGTTGAGTTTAGTTATTTCTGGAATTTGCATACTTCCTATTGGATGGGAATATTCTTTTCTAAAAAAGCAGTACTACTTAGTACAGCATTTTTCTTAGTTATTATTTCTTTATTGAAAATCTTTACGGGATTAGATCTAGGATCACAGGGAATGGTCACAGAAGGATTCGAAAATCTAACAGATTTAGTAAAAATTGGTATCATTGCGATTCTTGGGATGAAATTAAAAAAAGATAAGATTGCTAGTATTATTATTATTCTGTTGATGTTATTTACGGGGGGAACTTTGGCATGGTCCAGTGTCAATAATCTAATAAATCCGGCTGAAATTATTGCGACAGTTCAAGCATATATTATAGGGATCGTTTCAATACTTGTGAATATTGGATTAATGTATTTAAAAGGGATGGTTGGAAGAATTTCTGGGAATTTATCTTTTTTAAGTGACTCAAAGGATTCAGCTTTAAATGTTAAATTATCAGCTGGAGTGTTGATAGGTTTAACGTTTGCAATATTTAATTACTATTTTGTTGATGCTATAGTAGGTATTATTATATCAATTCTAGTTTTTAAGGAGGGAATTGAAATCCTAATTGAACTAACAAAAAAAGAAGAAAATTTTGATATTACTGCTATTAAAGTAGTAGCAGATCATGTCTATGATAATCGTTTAACTGGATATCTTCTTGGAAGCATAAGACGAGAGAGTATAACTCGTGTAGAATTAATAGATAATTTTAGTAAAGGTCTTACATTTGGACGGAAATATTATGAAGGATTTGCTGACTTCTTTTATGATGATTTAGGGCCATTAATAGCGGAAAAACATTTAGATAAATTATTAGAGGGGAAACTTATTGAAAATATGGAGGGAAAACTAGTTTTGACTCCACTTGGCTTAAAAACCTTTTATAAGGCAAAAGTTAAGGAGTTTCGAGAACGTGCATATAATATAAATGTCGGAGGTCGTTTCAAATGGCAAAATTTATTATGTATTTTATTCTTGGTATTGTTTATATTAGTGATAGTATTCGCTCCACAAATTAATTCTTGGTTCGCAAGCCTCTAAATTCATATTTTATTTCTGATTGAAGTACTCGGAATCCAAATTTAGATAGATTTTTTTCTTCCTTCCCTCTTTTTCTAATTTAATAAGACCGAGTTCATCTAATTTGTTTAAATGGTATTGAATTGTTTTATGATCGACTTTAAACTTTTTTGTAATTAAGTTATTCCAAATACCAGGCCGTTCTTCAATCATTTCTAAAATCTCTAAAGTGAGTTTACTCTTTTTCAGCTTTAAATCAACATTTGAAATTGGATTTTTTTGATAATATGGAAAATAGGCGATAAAATTACCGATTCTCTTTTTCCCTATAATTTTATATGTCTGAAGTATATCAAGATGCCAAACTAAATTTCCGGCTGCTAGCCCAGTTCTACGTAATAATTCATTGAAATGTATTCCAGGTTCAGTTAGAATTAAATCTATTATTTTATTTCGATTTTCATTTTCTAAAACCTCATCTAAAGTTAGCCGGTGGGCACCTTTCTCAATTGGAATTGTCCTTGTTCTTAAGTACTGAAAATAATCCTTTTTTGAAATTAAAACAACTAAAGATGCAATTGCTACAGCAATTACTACAACAGTAATAATTAACCAAGTCCAATCAGGTTGAATAATCCCAACTTCGAAAAGAGTAATATAGTAATCAGTATCCTGCTGAAGATTTGAGAGTGTGCTTTCTATGGTTGTTTCAGAGCTAGATTCATTGATTATCTCAATGGTATCAACCAATTGCCATGAATCTTGGCTAGGTTCGTATATAGCTAATGAATATTCTGTATCAGGATTTAGATTGTATAGAGGATTTTTTCTGTAACTGATTGTTAAATTGGAGATTGAAGTATTGGTTCTTATCCTAATAATATAGTTATATCCAAATTGAAATTGATAATTGGATTTTTGTGGTTGACGAGGATTTTGAGTTATCCCAAAATTTTGTAAATTTGATTTTGTTGAAATATTTAATGAAATTGGAGCACTATTATTTATCATAAAATAGGTTTGACAGAAAGAAATGCTATTATCATATTCAATGTAGAGATTAATATATATATCAGATAAGATTTCAAATGTGTTATTATTCATGAAATCATAAGAGACTCTTTCTTTCGGTTTAATATCATCTTGAGTTGAAGTGCCATTAATTTTTTTTCTGGTTGCATTTACATTGATCAAAAATAAACTAGATTCAAGAAAAAATATTGATAGAAGTAAAATAACACCATAGAAATACCATTTTCTTTTACCTAATCTATTATTCAATACCAAAATCATCCTATTGCGTTTAATAATTAAATGGAAATTAAAAAAAAAAATTTATTTAATATTTTTACTTTCTTTTCTTGTAAACCATTGAAACAACTGCAATGATTACTGCTCCCGCGAAAACCGCACCAATACCTACAAAACCCCAAATTGCATTATCAGTTTCTGGTATAAGAATAGTCCATGTAGAGAAGTGGTTAGTTTCACAAACTAAATATCCATTTTGTTCTGCTGTATCAACAGCGACCCATTCTCCTTCGGTTTCATCATAGTAAGCCCATGAACCCTCGCGATTTCTGTGGTTAGCTTGAATTTTAAGTTGGGCTTTGATTTGTTCTGATCCTGATTTATTTGTCTCGATCCTAATACAAAATCCTTCTTGATACAATAAATTACGCTCACGATTTCTTACTTGATATCTGCTTCCTAATAATAAGCCTAATTCTTTTTGTTCTTCTGTACATGTCATATTCATTTCTAGGTCATTCTCGGCTTCTATTTCAAGGTCAAAGTGTTTATCTCCAATCCTCGGAGCTTCACTACAATTGATAAATCCTTGAACGGATATATTTGCTTGAACTGTAACTCTCGTTTGCAATTGAAATTGCCATGTTAAACTGTGATTTGCTTGCACTTGATATTGATATAATCCAGTACCACTTACTGGAATGGGAGTACCCGGAGTAGCTAACACTGTATTTACGTTGAATAATGAGAATAGCATTGCGAAAGTAAAAATTCCGATTAATATTTTACTAAATTTTTTCATTCTTTTTTTAACACCTAAATTGGTCTAAGATAATAAACGGGTTTGATATAAAAAGGATTGAGGAATAACTTTTCCCAATTAGATTCTTTTTTAACCCCAAATAGATTAATTATAAGTCAACTATATGCGAAATAGAATTAATCACATTTTTAGCTTCATAAATCATTATCTACATAAATTCCCTTGAAGCTTAAATTTTAATACTATAATTTTGAAAATATTAATATTAAAATTAAGATTAAAATAATAATAAGGAATTCATCTTAAATCTAGTTTAATTTGAATTCAAATACAATTTAATGGAGAAAAATTTATGTCGTTAAAGGATTTCACTAAAGAGGTGTTTACACGGTACGGTTTTACCGAAGAACATATCAATATTTATTTAGTCTATTTACGCGTACCTCGCGCGACCCCTTCTGAAGTCTACATGACTTTAGTGGATGATCATGAAGGATTACAGTATGATACTGTATTAGATATTACTAATTGGTTAGTTGAGAAAGGTTTCCTTAAAAAAGTTGAAGGAATCATCGATAGATACATTCCACTTCAACCTTATTTCGAATTGTTTACTAGCGAATCTGAAGGTTTTAGAAATGAAATTGCGAAGATAAAAGATTCTATTCTAGCTGATCAATCTGATCGGTTTGAGAAACTTGAAGCGATTCAAGATAAAAGTATTGGAGAGGTAGAAAATGCTGTTGATACTCAAATCAAATCATTTTTTGAAGATTCTGATTCGAAAAACAATGCTAAAACGAATCGTATAGATAGTGCCACAAGTCGTTTTACTGAGACAACCAAAACCTTAGAAAATAATATTCATACAATAATGGATAGCTTAAATTCAGATTTAAAAAGCATCACAGATACTAGTGTTAGCAAAAATGAAACTGAAGTCAACAAAACGAAAGACGATCTTACATCTTTAATCTCGAAGTTATTACTTGATTTTTCAAATAGAGTTGAGAGTTTAGAAAAAGAATTAAAGATGGAACTGGATGAACATGTTGAAAGACATAAAAGTACCGCCAACCAACTTAAACCTAAAATGGAACAAATTCTTGAAAAATATTTAGAACGTATGGATAAAGTTATCACTGATTTGAAAGCTAAAATATCGAATTTACTTAAAGAACACATTAATCACTTAAAAAATACCACAGATACACTTCAAGTTAATTTAAAGGCTATGGTTGATAATAGACATAGAACTTTAACAGATCAAACTAATGATTTTAAAAGTATGACCTTAACCCTAATCGATAATTTACTTGAACACGCAAATCGATTTACTGACTTTTCAGAAGATATGGCCAAAAAAGGATTTCTATGGATGGGTAAGAAAAAGAAATACAAAGCTCGACATGAAACCACAATACAAAATATATTAAAATTCACAGAACCAATGAAGCCTGATTTTACCAACACATGCGATACGTATATAAACGATACTCGTGGAACCACAGACAACATTAAATCTGATGTGACAGATATCATGGTAAAAGAAAATGATGGCTTAGCTACGGAAACAAATGATCTTGATTATCGCGCTCAAGAAACTATAGAAGCTCAATTAGAGACACTTGCTACGGATTTAGCTGGAGAAGTTGATGATACTTTACAAAGTGGTGTAAAAGATTGTTCTGACACAAGAATTAAACTTAAAGATTCTTTAGAAAACTCACTTAAAACACATCATAGACAATATGATGATGCGATTAATAATCATAAAGAAAGTTCCTTAAAGCATTATACAGATTTTGATATAGAAATTAAACGAATTGGTGCCGATTGGACTAGAGATGTGAATATGAATTTTGATAACGGTAAAAGAGATTGCTCAGAAAAAATTGATGGTGAAATTAGGTTATGGGATGGAGAAGCGAAAGATATGAATACAAATTTAGCAGATATGCTCACTGATCACAAATCTAAATATGAACAAAACGCAAAAACCCTCCAAAATAGTCTATCGAATACAACAAGAGACACTATTCAAAATGTAAAAGATGCTATTGCAGATTTCACCCTACAATTTATGAATTCCATAGATGATGGTACTGAACTCGCTGAAAACAATGAAGAGAAATTAAATGATATTCACAATGCCTCTAGCGCCATTCCAGAAATAGCTAAAGTCACAACATGGGCTGTAGTTGGAAAAGATGCTATGGTTGCTGCAATAAAAGACGCAGTTTATCGTGTAAAATCTTCAATTATTATTGTTACTCCATATGTCGTTCCTGAAATACTACAAGTCGTATCGGAATACGCTTTCCAGAAAAAGGCCGTTCGATTCATGTTGACTTCCCATTGGGATCTCCAACAATATAGTGGAATTATAGGAAAAATGAAACAGCTTGGTAATATTCAATTCCGTCAATTACAAACCGCTGGAGAATTTTTCGCAGTTACTCGGGATGCTGAGGAAGTAATTCTCGCTCCCGCAACAGAAAAAGAAGCAGAAATGATTGCGGTTGTTTCCAATCAAGAGGGATATAGTCGTCTCTATTCTCAGTTTATTGGTCCCATATTCCAAGCTAATTCTCGACCTATTAAATAAATTTGGTTTTTTTATTCTATTTTTTATTTACTTTATATACCAATTTAAGAATAATAGCTTCAATTAAGTTTATATGAGTCAATTTCTTATCTACTTCATCAAGGATTTTAGGAGATAACTTTGGAGATACAACCAGAAAAAAGAAATTTTAAAAGTTACCTCATTTTTTGGATTGGTCAAGCTTTTTCACTATTTGGCTCGAGTGTAGTGTTTTTTGTATTAATATGGTGGATAACTGAGACTACAGTAGATCCAATAGCGGTTTCATTTGCTGCATTTAGCTATTTTATACCAATGATTTTTGTATCACCAATCGCAGGGATAGTATCAGACAAATTTGATAGGAAAAAGATTATTATAGTAGCAGATTCACTTCAAGCTTTTTCCACTTTTATATTAGTATTGTTTTTCATATTTAGCTGGATTCAATATTGGATTTTATTGATTTTTATAGTAATTAGAAGTACTTGTCAAGCATTCCATAACCCAGTTGTAAATGCAATTATTCCAACGATGGTTCCGAAAGATAAATTAAGCAGAATTAATGGGCTTAACTTTCTTTTTTCGAGTTTTGTCAATATAATTGGACCTATGATTGGAGGCTTCTTGTTATTATTTTTCTCAGTTGGAGAAGCCTTATGGATAGATATAATTACTTTTCTGATAGCTTTAGTCCCATTGTTACTTATACATATAC
>JAHPYZ010000021.1:5792-56689 GCA_019058425.1 Promethearchaeota archaeon | reverse complement strand
AAAAAATTCTATTCAAATAATCTAAATTATAATAAGCTTCTATTTCTTCTTCACTGAGTTGATCAAAAAAAGTCCAGCTAAAGGGTGAATAGAATTCTTCAGGAAATACTAAAATAACATCCGTATTATATTGCAATTTTAAGTTCTTTAATACATTGGAACCATTAGATATATGTAAATCGGGATGAGTTAACCGGTCATCTACTAATAAAAAGTTGTGAATTGATTCTAAAGGAAGCTCTTTATTTTTATCTTCAAAAGGATAATCATAATATATAAAAATTGCATACCAGCCGAATTTTGAAATAATAACTTCTTTATTAGAAGTATAATTTGAATACCATTGTATAGACTTTACCTCCCGTTTTTGTAGGCAAAAAATCTCGATTGCAGTTGAATCAAATAAATTTTGGGTATATACCGAAAAAGTAACGAGAAATATTAAGAATAACTTAAATTTCCTCTTATGAAATGAGTTTAATTTTATTAATTTATACAGATAAGAGACGAATCCTATTGAAATTATTATCGTAGTTATAAAGTATACTCTTAAAAAGAAAGTAGTAAATCCAATAAACGCATCATATAAAAACATTAATAAGAACAGCGCATCCAATGCCAATCCCCAAATGAACAAAGGTTTACCACGTGGTTTATATCGGAAAAGAAAGATTCCCCATATTGCGAAGGAGCTAATAAGAAGCATCTCGACAAAATATATCACAAATACAAAAGAGATATTAAATACTAAAAAATTGATGAGAGTAAAGGCTATAGAAAGAATAATAGTCAATCCAAAAATTAATGGAAATATAAATTTATCTTCAGTAAGTCTATAAAATTTTTTCTCCTTTCCTGTTATGATTGATTTAAACCTACCTTTGGAAAAATTCATAGATCTCCGATAAAATAGAAGAAGTATTGCTACCATTAACGCAAAAATGAAGCCCCCTAAAAGCAGATAATACCAAGGTATAATCCTAAATGGATCAAAAACTTGAAAATGCCCTGTACTGATATTGAATGAGTAAAAAAGTAAAAATATACCAAAAAAAATAACTAAAAGTAGTAAATCAAAACCTCTCCTATAGTTTTTTGCAAAATAAATCAAATATACCCATAAAAAAGAAATTAACATTAACATTACCAACAAGGAATGTGTCAATAAAGAGCTAATAAATATAAATATAGACAAAACATATGAGGATAAGATATTTGATAATACATCTTCCTTTTTAGGGATTTGTTCCTTAACTAAATTTTGTAATCTCACGTAAAGGATAAAAAATATCACTAATCCCTGTATTATAGCAATACCAGTTGGCCAAAATTGAACCATCATAAACCAAGAAAATCCAAATGATGATATTAAAAAGAAAACTCCAAATATTGCGAGATTCTTATTCTTAAAAATTCTCATAAATAAATTGTATAAAATTAATGAAAATATGGGGATTGTATAGAACAAAAATATTTTTGGTAATATCATTAAATTTATTCCAGAAAAGAAATGAATCACAACCCCAAATACATGTAATCCTAATGCTCCATAATACTCGTTCATTGGAATATAATGTATTTCTGTTATATATCTAACGATAGAAATGTGAAGCCATGGATCAGTACCTGCAAAAATACTTGTATTTATGAGATTTACTATACAAATTAAAACGATAAACGAGACTAATAAAATCCAATTTAAAGAAATGTTCTTAGAGATAAAATTCGATAAAGAAAAATTATGATCATCTAATGGTTGATTATCAAGTTTCTTTACTTTCTTAAAAAAAAAAGGTGTTCCTCTACGATGCCCGTGTAAAATCGCTATTATAATAAGCAAAGAGTAAGTTAAAACCGTAAAATAAAAAAAATATTCAAATGTTATTGGTAAATTAATCCAAGAACCAAAAAATCCAATAATTATGTAATATGATAAGTTTAAAACAACCATAATTCCTAGCTTTTCTCGAAAGGGAAAGTCCTTATTCCTAAGTAAAATTAAAAGAAGGGGGTATGAGGGTAAAAACAGAATTATAAAGATTGTACTTAAAATTATGAATAATTGAGTTATAAACAAAAAAATAGGATTCATGGAAATCCAATTATTCATCTCTATATTAATTAGTTTTAAATAAATGAATAAGATAGAAACCAATGAAATTAGTAAAGCTACAAGTTGAATTCGAGATCTTATAAAATAGACTAATTTCTTTGATTTTAAATAAAGATTTTCCATTGTTATATTTTGATTGGTTAATTAACTAAATATACTTATCTTTGAAAAATACTACAATATATTCATATCTTAAAATTTTATAAACAAAATAATTATTAATAAAAAATTCTGTTTATATTTATTGTATCTACTTCGAAAATTTCAGAAGCTCTAAAAATATGGCAAAAATAAATCCTTCAATTTCAATCGTAATTCCTGCTTTTAATGGAGCAAAATGTCTAAAGAAAAACTTAGATTCCATAAAAGCTTTGAATAACTTAGATGAAATTGAACTTGTTATTGTTGATAATAATTCAACAGATTCAACATTAAATACTTTAAAATCTTATGAAAAAGAAGTTAATATTAAATTAATTGAAAATTCTAATAACGAAGGGTTTGCGGGAGCTTGCAATTCAGGTGCACTAAACTCTAATGGTGAGTTTCTTTTTATTACAAATCAAGATGTCTTGTTCCCTTCTGATTTTTTTGATAAACTAAATCAAATTTATAAGGATTTCAAAAACAAAAAGGAAATTGTTATATCCCCCGCATTGGTTTTTGAAACAGGGAAAATTCATTATTTTGGAGCAAAAAATCATTTTCTAGGATTCTCATATACACCTGAAGTTGGTGAAGAATTACCCAAAAACAAAATTATAAAAAGAACTCAGAGGTTTTCTGGTGGAACATTATTTATAAAAAAAGACTTCTTCTTAAAAATGGGAGGTTTTTATAAAAAATTCTTTATGTATTATGAGGATACAGACTTATCTTTGAAAATATTAAGAAATGGATATAAAATTTATACAACCAATGATCCTTTTCTGATCCATCAAAAAAAATTTCAATCACTAAACGAGTTTCAATACTACTTCCTTGAGCGTAATAGAATTATAGTTGTTATTAGAAATATAAATAATATCCAAAAATTATTACCAGTTATTATTGTGGTAGAGCTAATTTTGTTATTTCACTCAGTTTTTGTTAGAAAGTTTAGGTTAAGGCTTAAGATATATTTAGAGCTTATATCTAATGTAAAGCATCTAAGAAATATGAGAAATAAATCAAAAAGGGAAGCAAACCTTCTTCCTTATCAAAAATTATCAAAAACCTTAGATCCTATTTTACTCGGAGATTTCCAGAGGTATAAAATCTTTAGAAAGTTGTTAAACATGTTAAATAAATTTTTTAAATTTGTCTAAAGCTAATGTTTTATTTAAGAATTAAAGATTTGATACAGAAAATATTAAAAAATTTTCTAAAAAAAATAATAAGTACAGAGGCAGGTAGTTTCCTTTTTTACAATATTGTTTTAAAACGTAGATTAGGAATGATTAGAATTAAATCTCTTATAGGAAAGAACCTTAACATTTTAGCAAAATATTGTACAAATCTCATTGCGTCAAAAGAACTTAGGAAATTAAGTAATAAAGCAAAAAGCATAGAAGAGATTATTGATCTTAGTTTTTCTTTTCAATTTTTTCTTCCTAAAATACCATTATATTTATTTCATAAAGTAAGAATAGATATTCTTCAGAATAGATTTGAAATATCTGAGTTTTTAAAATTGATAGATACAATTAAACCCAAGGTAATTCTTGAAATAGGAACTGCAATGGGAGGAACTCTCTACGTATTATCAAGATTTTCTAGTTCTAATTCATTGTTAATATCCGTTGATTTACCCATAGTAAAAGTTGGTGATATAATACTTCCAGCCAATCCTTCTTTTTACAAAAGTTTTGTCCAAAAAAACCAAAAAGTTGTATTGATAAAAGGCAATTCCCATGATTTCTCTACTTTCCATAAAATTGAAAATATTTTGAAAAATAGAAAAATTGATCTGTTATTTATTGATGGAGATCATACATATGAAGGTGTTAAAAAAGATTTTGAAATGTATAAATCCTTAGTAAAACCTGGCGGATTAATATGCCTCCATGATATTGTTCCTGGTTCATATAGCGATGTTGGTGATGTTCCTAATTTTTGGAATAGGATTCGTGAAAAATATGATTCTCGTGAGATAGTTCAAGATTGGTCTCAAGGTGGATTCGGGATTGGAATCATATTTATTACATAGAGAAAATTTAGATACAATTTTAAAAATATAGGATGATTTTCTTCATTCCATCTAGCTGATCCTAAATTATATTTACTTCTTAACAATAAATAAGATTCAAAAATCTTGAATTTTTTTGATATAATTGTAATCATGAATCATATATTTTCTACAAGATCGGTGCGTTCTTCTTTTGAGTCCAATTCTAAAACCTTGCCAGATAGAATTAATCCGTATAATAATCGATTTAAACTTTCTTGTAAGAAAATTTAGAAATATAATTCCTAAATTCAAAATACCAAAAATATAATAAAATATCAATATATCAATAAATTTTGCATGCTTCCATACGAGAATTTGAGAATTTCTTGTAAAAAAATGGTGATTGAAAATCATTCTTTCCTCGGATATAAGACGAGGGATATTATGATAAACTGTTGTTGTTGGAACATAGTAGGATTTGTAGCCTTTCTTTTGCGCTCTCAAATTCCAATCTGGATCTTCATGATACATTAAAAAAATTTCATCCATTAACCCAATATCTTCAATAACCTTTTTATTGATAAAGACCGCTGTTCCAGGAGCAAATCCAATAGTTTCAATATCATTATACTTTTTATCTAGTGGATCATACTCCAAATAACCTCGATTGCCAATAACTATGGCTGACCTAAAGTTGAGAAATGCTCCAGAATTCCAAAGTATATCCTTATCTTTATATACTCTAATTTTAGGCGTAATCATTCCAGCTTCAGGATGAGCCTCTAAGAAGGTGACCATCTTTTCAATAAAATCTGGATTGACAATGACATCATAATTAAGTAAGCAAAGATATTCTCCCTTAGCAATCTTGATAGCCTTGTTACTCCCAGAAACAAAAAATATATTTTTTTCATTTCGAATTAATTTTAATTTTAAATTAACTTCAAATTGTACAATATCTTTTTCTAAATCTAAGTAATAACGAAGTTTTGAACCATTATCAACCAAAATTACTTCAAAGTTCTTGTATTTCTGATGTATTAATGATTTTAAGCACTCTATTGTGTTCTTATAATTGTTATAGTTTAAAATTATTATAGAGACTAACTTTTCCACTAATAATAACCTTAGGCTATCTATAGAAGTATAATATTTGAAATATATTTCACTTTCTTAAATTTTAATGATAATTAAAATTATTGTTTTTTTAAGGAAAAATAGAATTCGATAAATTAGAAACCATGAAGCTTTTTAATATAATAGAAATTCTTAATCAGATCTTTTTTACAAGGACGATGAGTTCTTCTCCTTAAACCAATCCTAAAACCTTGCCACAGTGAATTTATATTAATTGCTAAAACTTTAAAATCTTTTTTCTTTAATTTTCTAATAAATTCAAAGAAAATCTCACTATAAAACTTGATATAAAAGATAATTAACTCTTTTATTGTCGCAAACTTCCATACAAATACTTGTTTATTCCGTTTAAAGAAATAATCATTAAATATCTGCCTTTTGTCATTTTTACTCCTATTAATTGGAATTTTATGATATACAATTGTTGTTGGAACATAATAACTTTCATAACCTAATCTCTTTGCTCTAAAATTCCAATCTGGATCTTCCCAATACATAAAATAAATTTCATCAATTAAGCCAATTTTTTCTAAATATTCTTTTCTTACAAATAATGCTGTTCCAGGGGCAAAATCAATTGGTTCAATTTTGCTATATTTTTTATTTTCTTGATCCTTTTCTAGATACCCTCTATTAATAACAACAGCAGAAGTTCGGAAATTTACTTGCCCACCAGTTGTCCATATATATTTCTTATCTTGAAATAATTTGATTTTAGGTGATATCATACCTGCTTGAGGATTATTTTCTAAGAAATTTACCATTTTTTCAATAAAATCTGGTAATACTTCAGTATCATTATTCAATAAGCAAATATATTCTCCATTTGCCATTTTAATAGCTTTATTATTCCCTGCTCCGAAATATAAATTCTTTTCGCTTCTAATTAAATTAATACTTAGAAAATTTTTAAATTGCTTAATTTCTCTTTTAAGAATTAAAAAATTTTTATATATAGAACCATTATCAACGAGCAGAACTTCATAGTTTTTATATTTTTGTTGGATTAATGATTTTAAACAATCTATTGTGTAATTATAATTGTTATAATTCACGATGATTATAGATACTAATTTTTCCATGAAAATTCCATGACATTATGACGAAAATATATTTGAAATTAAAAAGATTTCAATTTTCTTAAATTTTTCTAATCTAACAAATAAAAATGAAATAAGAGATCTATTTTTTTTTCTTCCTTTTGGTTATTCTTCATATAAAACAAAATTAAAAACTAATGATTATTTTTAATGAATATAAAGATTTATACATCAATTCAAGCTGACATGATAGGAGGAAGAGTAATAAATTTATTAGAAAAACTTTCTGGTAGGGTTTTGATCGATCTAGTTGATTCAGTGCAATTATTCTATAAATTAATATCCTTTAAAGCAGGAATAGAATTTAAAAAATATCTTGTTCAATGCAAAAACTTCGATGATTATTACAATTTAGTAGATTCTTTCACATACTCTTTATATAAAAAGTCAAAATATTTAGTGGCGATTAAATTATATCAGAAAAAGGATGAAATTATTGAATTTCTAAAAATATTTACTAAAATAAAACCTAAATTAATACTAGAAATTGGAACTTATGATGGCGGAACATTATTTTTTTTATCTAAATTTGCTCACCCTGATGCCACTATAATTACCATTGATTTACCAATAATTCGCCAAGGTGCGGGATATTCTCCAGCAAAAATTCCTTTTTATAAAGCTTTTAAATCGAAAAATCAAAAAATTCATTTTATTAGAGAAAATTCTCATACTATTGCTGCTATAACGAAAGTTCAGAAGATCTTGAAAAGAAAAAAGATAGATGTTTTATTTATTGATGGGGATCATACTTATAAAGGAGTAAAAAAAGATTATGAAAATTTTAGTCCTTTTGTTAGAAAAGGAGGGCTTATTGCATTTCATGACATAGTAGAACATCCTAATGAATTAAAGTGCGAAGTTGATAGGTTTTGGAATGAAATTAAAGAAAATTGTGAATATAGAGAATTTATTAGTGAAAAAGGTAAAAAATGGGCAGGGATTGGTTTAATATATAAAAATACCTAGAATTTTTTAATTAATAATAATATAGTTAAAGCGAAAATTTTAGAAAAAAGAAGTTGATTTCTTGAACTGACCGCACTAAACATCATTTTTGTTGTATTGGATGCTTTTAGAGCAGACAGAATAAACGCAATTCATGACGGAAAGCTTTTAACTCCTTTTATCAAAAAATTGCTAAATAATTCAATATATTTCAAAAATTGTTTCGCAAATTGCACATGGACATTGCCATCTCATCTATCTATGTTTACAGGATTATATCCTACTCAAATTAAATTAACAGGGAAATATCTTGATAGATTAAGTGATAAAGTCCCGATATTAACAGAAATCCTTAAAGATTTAGGATACATAACCCTTTGTTATACTGAGAATCCATGGGTTAGTAGTTATTTTCGGGTAACTAAAGGTTTTCATAAAATTTTCAAAAATAATGGCTTGTCCTTTCATAACATTGGCAATACCGAAGTTTTTGAATCTATTAATTTTATTTTGAATTTACTTGATAGATTTATAAAAAAAAGAATAAGAGTGAAGAGATATCTAGATTATTGGAAAAAATTTAAACAAGTAATTGAAGAGCTAAATAAAAGAATGTTGCAAAATATATTTTGGAAAACTTTATTGCGCGACTATAAAAATACTATTAACTTAATAGAAAAATTCAATCAGATCCTGCCAAGTTATTTAAATGGGAGACCACTTTACCTTTTTTTGAATATAATGGCCACCCATTGTCCATATATCCCTCAAAAAGAAGCATTAAATTATGTTAACATTACACCTAAAGATTTTAAGATTTTAAAAAATTTACTCTTAAATCCTAGCTTTTACTTCAATAAAATTAATTTAAGATCAAAAAGTTTAACTGAAAAACAGATTAAAACTCTTAAGAAATTATATGATTCAAGTGTTTATTACAGTGATATGATTGTAGAAAAATTATTTTCAGTATTACAGAATTTAGGATTATTAGAAAATTCATATGTTATAATAACATCAGATCATGGAGAACTTCTAGGTTCTCAAATTGATCATTATTTATATGGACATGGGATTTATCAAAGCGTATTAGATTCACAAATCAAAGTTCCACTTATTATATATCACCCTAAATTTTATAAAAGAATCATAGAAGATCAAGTTGAGTTAAAGGATGTATTTCATACTATACTTCACTTAGTAGGAATTCCTGATGATAAAAACAAATATTTAAACCTTCAAAAATCATTAATAAATCAAATTGAAAGTAATACAACTCCAAAATATATATATGGAGAAAATTTAAAATTGGAAAAGGAAATAAAAACTCTAATAGAAGTGTATAAAAGGTTTGTAAAAGCTGATCTAATTCAAAAGATTTTTAGTGATATATGTTTTCTACGATCTGAATCTTATAAATACGTTAAATTCGAACAAAATATTGAAGAATTTTATGATCTGATTAATGATCCTCACGAGCAAGTTAATATAATTTCAGATGATCTAGAAGAATATCATCATATGAAACATTATTTAACGGGGCAATTGAAAAAAATCAAAAATCTTAAAAATTTAACTGAAATTATGACGATAAAGGAAAAGTCTGTGATAAGAAAAGCAATTAATGATCTAAAAATATAAAATTCTAA
Organism: Promethearchaeota archaeon; assembly: GCA_019058425.1. GTDB lineage: Archaea > Asgardarchaeota > Lokiarchaeia > Sigyniarchaeales > SOKP01 > Loki-b32. The sequence continues at coordinate 47,593 of JAHPYZ010000021.1, read as the reverse complement.
CAGAGTATTTTAAAAAAATGGCGTTGAATTATAATGAGAACATTATATCTTATTGATAACAATCCCAAATGTACTTTATGGGATAATATGTGGTCTACTAGAACTGTAAAGCAAGAATTAGAAGCAATTGAAATGGAAACTGCCCCCAGATTGATGTTTCTTAAATATCTTGATAAGAGTAATAAAATAATTGATGCTGGATGCGGTTTTGGAAAATGGGTTATCTTTTTAAACACACGGGGCTATAGTATCATTGGTGTCGATAATAGTGATTTAGCAATTGAAATATTGAAAAGTTTCAATCAATCTCTCCAAGTTGAAACAGGAGATGTTTTAAATCTGAGATATCCAGATAACTATTTTGATGCTTATATATCTATGGGAGTAGTTGAGCATTTTGAAGATGGTCCGTTATTAGCTTTACAAGAGGCACACAGGGTTTTAAAACCTAACGGTTTAATTTTTTTATCGACTCCAACTGTAAATATTATTAGAAAAATAATAATTCAACCTGTTCTTAACATTGTTAATAGATTATATTATCTTTTTAATAGAATAAAGAATGTTTTGGAAAATCAAAGAGAAACATCTCAATTTAAAAGCAAAAAATCCAATAAAAAAATAAAACCAATAAAATATTTTCATTTTGTCGAATACAGATTCACAATAAATGAATTACAATCATTTTTAAAACAATCAAAGTTCGAAGTTGTAGAAACACTTCCACATGACTTTCATGGTTCAAAAAACCATGCTATTGGTTTAGGTGTAGATTTTCCTTTTTTAAAAGCTAGAAAGAGTATTAATTTTAAGATGAATTTTATAGGAAAGGTGCTCTCACGCCTTTTAGATAACATTTCCCCTTGGATTGCATGTGCTAGTGTATTATGTGTTGGTAGAACAATTAAAACATCAGATCAATCCATTTCTATTAGTAATAAAACTAATAAATAAAAAAAAAATTGAACTAAACAGATGAAAAATTTAAAAGAGTTTAAAGAAAGCTTTTCTCAGATTTTAGCCTTAACTGAGAAAAATATTAAATTATCATTGAGATATAAATTAGGTTTATTTATATCATATATAACATACCTAATCTCAATTATAATGCCTCTTATTATAATGCAGAATATTTTTGAATATCGTGTAAATATAGGATTGGGTAATATTGGACTCTGGAGTTCTCAGAACTTTATTTTATATCAATTTATAGCATATAATATAATGTTAATATCTGGAATAACTAATGCCTACCCTAGTCAATTTCGTAATGAAAAATATTGGAAAACTCTACCTGCTTTAATAATTGGACCTTTTAACAGATCAAACCTCTTATTAGGGATATTCCTTTCACATTTAACTATAATTTCCTTTCCTTTTATTATATTTTTTATTTTAGGTCTAATATGGCAACCGATTTCAATAGGGACTATAATTCTTATTATTGCTATATTTTTTTTAATAGCTTTAATTTTTAGTGGAATTGGATTAATTCTTGGTATTTTTGCTATTTCAAATGAAAATATATGGAATGTCTTATCATTTTTATTGATGTTTGTCATGTGGTTTAGTTGCATTACATACCCTTTTGAAATCTTTCCGGGGTTTATTCAAAAAATAATTAACTTAAATCCTCTTTATTATATTTTTGATTTTTTGCGAATTACTTGGATTCAGGATGATATTTTATTTACAATTAGTACCTATCCTTTCCATTTTATTATTTTAATAAGCACATCAATAATTTTACCTTCTATTGGTGTTTTTCTTTTTAATCAAGTTTACAAAAAATACGGAATAACGGGATATTAATTACTATGAATAAAGTAATAAAAACAGTTGATATATCAAAAATCTATAAATTAAAAGGTCATTTAAAATCAATCACAGCTTTAGATAAAGTAAATCTTTCTGTGAATAAAGGTGAAATTTTTGGATTACTCGGGCCAAATGGTGCTGGAAAAACAACATTAATAGAAATACTTACAGCAATAAAACAACCCACAAGTGGTTATGCAACTATTAATGGATATAATATTGTATCACACCCAAAAAAAGTAAAACCCTTAATTGGACTCATGTTTGCTAGTGAAATGCTATATTATCGAATTACTGGCTATGATAATTTAAAGTTTTTTTGTAAAATTTATAAAATTCCAAATTACAAAGAAAAAATTCAAGACATAGCTAAAGAATTCGGATTAACCAACTGGCTTGATCAATATGTTGAATATTTCTCTAGTGGAATGAAAATGAAATTAGCATTATGCAGAACCTTATTATTGGAACGTGATATTTTATTTTTAGATGAACCAACATTAGGTTTGGATGTAAAATCAAAGAACTTCATAATTGAAAAAATAAAAAATTTAGAGAAAACGATATTTTTAACGAGTCATGATATGAGCATAGTTGAAAAGCTATGTGATCGTGTTGCCTTTATTAATTTGGGTAAAATATTAAAAATCGGGACGAAAAGAGAAGTAAAAACACTTACGGAAATGCATATTAAAATTAGCATCGAATTAAAGGAAAAAAAATCTGAATTGGTCAAAAATTTGAATCAAAAAGATTTCATAAAAGAAGTTATTGTAAGTAATGACGGTTTAGTAATTACATTAAAACAAAGAGAAAATTATACTGATTTATTTCCAATTTTAGCAAATTATAAAGTATTAAGAATGAGTGAACCTACTTTATCCCTTGAAGATTTATTTTTAAAACTAATTGATTGATTTTTCTGATATTTATAAAGTCTTTAAATTTTATTATAAAAAACAATATTATTAAAAGTTAGACAATTCTGCGTTTTAATAAGAAATTGAGATAGAAAAGTGATTCTTTATTAAAGGTGTTATTTTAGCAGGAGGCTTCGGTACAAGATTAGCTCCCCTTACAAAAGTTACAAATAAACATCTTCTACCAGTTTATGATGAGCCAATGATTTATAAAGTCATTAAAACAATAACCCATTCTGGAATAACAGAAATAACAATTGTTTTAGGTGGTGAAAGTGTTGGTGATTTTATTAGGTTACTAGGCGATGGTTCGAATTTTAATGCTCATTTTAGTTATGTATATCAACAAGGCGCTGGTGGTATTGCCGAAGCTTTATATATAACTAAAAAAATCGTTAAAGGTCATAAAATTGCTGTTATATTAGGTGATAATATATTTGAGAATTCTTTTTCTAATGCTGTAAGAGAATTTGAAAAATCTAAAGAATATGGTTGTTTTTTATTTCTAAAAGAAGTTCCTGATCCTGAGAGATTCGGTGTAGCAGAACTAAATGAAAGGGGAGAAATTATTAATATTGAAGAAAAACCCCAGGTTCCTAAAACTGATTTATGTGTAACCGGGCTTTATTTCTATGATGAGAGAATATTTGAAATAATCGAAGAAGTAATAAATAATATTGGATATTCAGACCGAGGAGAGCTGGAGATCACTGATGTTAATAATTATTATATTAAAATGGGAATAACTAAAGCTCAAATTGTGGAAGGTTTTTGGTCTGATGCAGGTACTTTTAGAACTTTACTTCGATGTGGCACTTTTATGGAAAAGAATATCGAACAAGAATAAAAGGTTTTAAAAGTAGGACCAAAAAAGAAAAATTAGATTTGATTTGTTTCTACCAAATGTTTATACCAATTTAGATTGATTGTTTTATCGGTTTTTTCGATTTGCCCACTCTCAAGCGACCTAGTAATTTCTGTTGCTGCATCGGTTACTGTGTAATTTGGTTTGAAACCTAGTGTATCTCTCAATTTATCAAAATTAACTTTATAAGATCTTTTATCTGGTTGTCCATACCATTTTGGATTGTACTCACCTAATATGGTAGTCGCCAACTCCTCTGCAAGAGTTTGAATTTGATAATTCTGGTCATTAGAACCTATATTGAAAATCTCATTTTCAACAAGTTCCTTATCAGCTTCCATTATCTTTGTAACTGCTTGACCCACATCTCTAACATGAATATTTGGTCTCCATTGTGTTCCAGGTTTCATAACATTGACTTCTTTTGTGCTATATAATGCATACGTCATGCCGTTTACAACTAAATCAAAACGCATTTTTGGAGAAAGCCCATACATAGTAGCGGGTCTCATTATAGTTACACAAAAATCTTTATCACTTAGTTTCAAAAGTTCTTTCTCAGCTTTTAATTTAGAATCGCCGTAAGCCTCTAATGGCTTCGGCTCTGTAGTTTCATATATTACCTCTTTCTGATAACCATATACGCTACATGTAGATGCAAATATGAATCTTTCAACACCAGTCTTCTTGCAATACTCCGCTACTCTGGTACAGCCATTAAGGTTTATTTCATAAAAGAGATTTTGTGGTATTCGTTTGAGTTCATCTGGTTGCGAAAGTGCAGCTAAATGGATAACAATGTCAATATCATCTAAAATTGATGGATTGAAATTTCTTATATCTTCTTTTATAATTTCCACATCATCCTTAAAAGAATCTATAGGTTCTTCTCCAAATAATTGCAAGTCTAAAATTTTAACTTGATATCCATTTTCTAAAAATAGAGGTATTATTGAGCATCCGACAAATCCACATCCACCAGTTACTAAAATTTTCATATTAAATTCTCCTTTTTTAGGTTCTTTGTATTATAAAATTGAGATTTACTTATTTGGTGAATAATACCAATCCCAAGGTTTTCCGACTCTTGGATCGTTGGTCTTTCCATTAATAGACTTAGATACGATAGTTACATCATTCCAATCTCTTCTTTCCTCATCGGGATCACTATAATTATAGAGTCGATTCACACCGTATAACATTTTTATAGGTTTTGTACCGATGGCTTTATATCCGTGCCAAAGTATTCCTGGAACTCTTACAATTTTTAAACTTTCCCCACTAAGTGTAATTTCATCAATTTCTCCAAATGTTTTGGAATCTTCTCTATCATCATAAGCACATACTTTAATTGCTCCAGAAATACAAATAAAATAATCAATTTGCCCTTTTAAATGTCTATGCCATGCCCGAACGATGTTAGGATAACTATATGAGAGATTGAATTGAACTATTTTATCATCAAATAATAAATCTTTCCAATCCTCTCTTAAAATTTCAGAAAAGAATCCTCGCTCATCTACAAATTTCTTAATGTCCTTAAATTCAATACCTTCAATCATCTAAGTTAACCTTTTTTTCAAAATTTATTCAGCTTTTTAATTATTTCAAAAAGTTTTGTATAGTAAATTTTAATATTTATAATATTTAAAAAATCTATATTATTATGAAAAAGTTACTAATTATTGGCGTAAGTGGACTTACAGGTAATAAATTAGCAAATATTTCTTCTCAAAAGTTCAAAGTTTATGGTTCTTACAATACCCGCTCAGTTGTGATTAATAATTGTGAGATTTTTCAACTAGATAAAACCGATAAAGAAAAAATCAAGTATAAAATAATGGAGATTAAACCAAATGTAATTGTAGATTGTTCTGCTCTTCATAATGTAGATTACTGTGAAACTCACCAAGAAGAGGCTTGGAAGGTAAATGTTGAAGCCCCAATGCATATAGTGACCCTTTGTAAAGATATTAATACGAGATTTATTTATATCTCCACTGATTACGTGTTCGATGGAACTGATAATAATTATAATGAAGAAAGTAAAACAAACCCGTTAAACTATTACGGTACCTCCAAACTTCGAGCTGAAGAAAGAATCTCAAATGCAGGGATTAGTTATGCTATAGCACGGACAAGTCTTGTTTTTGGGTGGAATCCTAGTGAACTAAAAGGTCTTAAATCAAGTTCAGGAAAGACTATGAATTTTGTTATTTGGGCACTTAACAAATTAAGAGAAGGTGAGAGTTTAAGGATTGTAGACGATCAATATAGTACTCCCACATTAGCTGATAATTTAGCTGAATTTTTATTATCTCTTGCTAATTCAAATCAAGATGGTATTTTTCATACAGTTGGTAGTGAATGCATAAACAGATATGATTTTACCCTAAAGATTGCTGAAATTTTTAACATTAAAAGAGAATTGGTTACTCCTGTAAGTAGTAGTTTATTCAAACAGGTTGCTAAAAGACCTATGCGATGCTGTTTAGATGTTTCTAAAACACGCCAAACATTGAAAGTAAAGTCATTGAATGTAGAGGAATCACTTCTTAAAATGAAGGAACAGGAAGAAGAACTTAAAAATAGTCCTATTATATAAATTTAATTGATCTTTTCCTATTTAATATAGTTCCAAATATTGGTAAGATTAATTGAGGATTTTTAATTAAAGATTTAAATCCATTTATCCACCATTTTGGATTTAGATACAGGAATTTATACAATATTTTTATCTCATTAATCAAATCGAGTTGGAATGGCTCATAAAGCTCTTTTTCTATTTTTAGATCCGTAATTCTTTCTTGCCATCTTATATTATTACTTATCCAATTGTTTTCAATTGCAATTTTTGTAAATTCAGTTCCATTCATAGCTATAATAAATGAAGCTTGCATAATTTGAGGTAATGTATGTCTCACAAAATTTTCTGTTTCTTTAAGTGTATTTAGATTTTCTCCAATATAGCCCAATATTAGATTTAACTGCGTAGGAATTCCCACTTCTCTAGTCCAATTTAAAGCATTAATAGCTTGAGAAATTGTGATTGATTTTTTCATATTATTCAATATCTTTTGAGAACCAGATTCAATACCGTAAGCAATCCCTATACATCCCGCAGCTTTCATTATTTTTAACAGTTGTAAATCAACCAAATCTGCTCTAGAATCACAAAACCAATAAATTTTAAGATTTTCATTAATCAATTTCTCACATAACTCAATTATTCGTTTTCGATTGATTGTAAAAACTTGGTCATAAAACCAAACATATTTTATTTTTGCAAGTTTCTTTAAAATTTTTAACTCATGGAGAATATTGTTTGCTGACCGTCCACTATATTTTGTATTCGCATCAGGACAATAAGCACAACTATATGGACATCCTTTCCCCGCATACACTAAGGCATATGGTTTCAATAATGGTGTATATAAATAATAAGGTTTAAAAGATTTTATTAAATCATATGAGGGTAATGGTAATTCTTTAAAACTTTTTTCATAGGTGAATTTACTATTTACTTTTATTATATTATTTTCTTTATATGCAATTCCCTTAATGTTTTCAAGAGATTCTCTCTGTGCTAAACAGTTTATTATACTTTCAATAACAGAAAAAGGATCTTGAATTATTTGAATATCTAAATTAGGAAATCTGGATAAAATTTCTCTTGGAAAATTCTTTGCAAACCATGAAAAGCCTATTGTTATGCATGCGGGATTAATCCTTTTTAGAATCTCGCTTATTTTTAAATCGTGTTCAATAATCCATGAATTAAAAGTAAATATTACACAATCAGGAATTTTAGTAATTAGTATATTCCTTATCTTTACGAAATCTAAATTTTGAGCATTTGCATCTATAAAAACAATTTGGTGACCTCGATTTCTCAATAATGAAGCAATTATCAATAATGTTGCTGGTGTATCAACACGATAATTACAGACAAATTCACAGCGCCCCTCACGAGTAACTGAGGATCCTTGGAATCTTGGCAAATTGATTATTAATACTTTCATGTCTCGAATTATTCTTAACTCATGTTAGCTTTAAGATCTTAAGCAAAATTATTTTATTTTAAATATTTTTCAAAAGAATTTATCATAATTAAAAATATATAATTAGTAATAATTCTGAAATTCTACACGGGAATTCACATATGGCTTTGAAAGAAAAATCTAGTGGTGCCTACAACTTTGCAATTATAAAGAAGAAGTTTGATAATTTTGGAAGTGAGAATATATTAAATGAATTCGGTCATATTCTATGTAAGGTTAAAATCCCCTTCTTTAATCCTTATAAAAACTTACAGGTTCAAGATTTAAATAACAGCAATATTGTCTTTATTCAAGAAAAAAATAGTATGTTCTATAAAAGAAAAATATTAAGAGATAGATCAAATAAATTTATCGCTAAAATTACAAAAAATAAGATTTTGTTTACTTCAAAAATGTTTATCAAAGGAAGCAATAAAAATACATCTTTTAAAGTTCTAGGTGATTTAAAGCAGGGAACTTATAAAATCTTCTTCGCTTCTAATAGTGAAATTTTAGTAAAAGTTAAAATGATGACTATAATGAACAATCTATCTAAAAAATTGCAAATTAATTCTGCTAACTACTATTCTATAGAATTTTTTAATCAAAATATTGAAAAACTAACAATTATAAGCTATGTAATTTCAATAAACTCTCTAGTTTATAAACTTCATAGGATCTCTGATATCGCAGGGTTTGAGCGCAGGATTGCTAGATTAAGACCCTTTGGACCTGGAAAAACTTTAAACTAATAGTTCGATATATTAAGCTAGTCAAAAAAGGGAGCATAATATACTGATAAATCTCCATAATGATATAATGAGACGTTATAAAACTGAGGGATTAAAATGTTATTAGTAAAATCAGTTTTATTAAGATAATAAGAAATGAAGAATTGAGATAGAACAGCGTATTGTATTGTTTCATTTTTTAAATATTCAATTTGTTGGATACACTGAGTCTCATTAAAATCAACCTCAAATATATCATACATAAAATATTGATTAACAAAAGTTATAGTTTTTATCCCAACACCCATAAAAAAATTATCACCAACAAGCACACCTGAATGAATTGGAACATTTTCTGAAACCCATTCAAGAGTTGTAATTTGATTATCAGTATATCTAAAGTTTGAATTTCCATAAATAACTCCTGTTATTATTACACCAGAAAAGGAGAAGCAAATTATCGTAGTTGCAATCAAATTTTTCAAAATTAGATGGCTTGATTTTAGTTTATATATAAAATGAATTTTTTGTAGTCTCTCTAACAATACAAATATTCCAATAGATCCAAAAATACATAGAGGTGGAATTGAATAAAACCAAATTCTATTAAACCAATATCCTATAAGGATTCTGTGCCATTCAGATATTTCTTGAGGTGAAAGAGGATTATTGATTATTATTTCTGCAAAAAATGACAAAAATGCGAATATAAATGTAATAAATATCCATATAAAGAAAAAGATTGATAATTTTTTATTTTGTTTGAAGGAATAAAAAGATAAAACTATACCCATTATCCCAATTAATCCAATATTTAATATAATTTTATCTAAAAATATATAGAAGAAAAAGTGTTCACTCAAATCAATTTGTAAAAATAAGAATTCTATTAGAAGAGAAAGAAATTCTATAATCAAAAAAATAATGAATAATGTTAAAAAAATTATAAAAATTTTATTCAAAAATGGATTCCATTTTTTTTTAAGTGTTATTTCTCCAGTACGTTTCAAGTATTTCCTAATGATAATAACAATCAATATAAAAAATATAAAGAACAAATAGATTAGGATTGGAGGTGAGATTAGAATATTCTCAATTTCAATTATATTTAAATCAAAAAATAATAGAAAACGATAAATTACAACTTGACTTAAATAGTTATTTAAAATTAAATCAAAAAGAATATATAATATTAGAATTAGAATTAATAAATATAAGAAAAATTTCAGGTAAGTAGATTTTTCAATTTTTTTAGTAAGTAGACAATAAATGAACAAGATAAGAATTCCGAAAATTAATGGAAAGATATAAGTCATAAAACTTATTATAAAAAAAAAGGCTGATAAAATTAATAGTCTAATTTCTTTTGCATAATTAAAATTATTTGTCGAGGTAATAAAAAACAATCCTAAACTTATAAAGAACAATATATATGCAAAACTTTTATAAATGAAGTAAAAATCACCAACGAAGACTATAGAACTAATAAGTGGTTCTATAAAAAACCCTGAAAATAATGAAATCAATATAGTTGATAAAACAGAATACTTTATATGGTAATTTAGTAGTAATGATTTCATAAAAATAAAAACTGAAAATATAAATAAATAATTAAAAGGAGCTAAAAGGGAATTAATATTAATAAACGGAAAACCACTAACAATACTTAGACCATAAGAAATGTAGCCCCAGAAATTTGGATAATCATCAATAAAAATTGGATTTATTTTTGGATCTCCAATTAAGTTTGCATATTTGATTGAGGCCCAAGGGTCCCCTGAAACAAGATAACTCCATCCTAGTTGGAATCCTATTGAAATAGTTGAAATCCCCACTGCTAGTAAAATGATAATAATACTATTTTTTGAAATTTTGATTTCAATTAGACTTAAATCTAAAGATTTATGTCGTTTTATCTGCAAAATAAAATCAAGAATAAATAATATCGAAATAAAAAGAAAGATTAAAATCTCCATTTGTCCTCCAGTAGATCCTAACTGATCAAAAAGTAAAACAGAGATACCTAGAGTGCAAAGAGATAGAAGGGGATAAAGTGTTAGCTTTACTATAACGGGCTCAATTTTAAGTTTATTACTTAGAACATCATGGGGAAAAATAATATTATAAATGTTTGCTCCTGGTAAGAAAGCATATGAAATAATTGCGAGTACCGCCTTAAAATAATTTAAATAATATATTCTTTCCCATAATATTATCATATTGTTTTTAAAAATTGAAGGAATGAACATAGTAATTATAATAAAAATTAGAAGTAGTAATTTTATTGAATTTTCTGATATCATACGAAATTGAAAAAGTGAATTTAGATTGTTTTTTTGATTCAGATTTATAAATACAAAAAAGCTAATTATTACAATAACAAATCCAAAAAGTAGAATTATTGAGACGTGCCTACCATATAAAATAACAAAGATTTCATTAAAAGATGCGTATAATATGAAAAAAAAGGATAGAACTATAACTAATAAAGTTATTCTATTCTTTTTTATAATAAAAACCTTCTTCTGATTTTATTGAAAATTAAATTATCAAAATAGTACTGATGAAACTAAATAAGAATTTAAAAAAAAATTTAGTATATTTATAATAACTTAATATGTATATTAAAACAACGGCTAGAAAAATGTTGTTTAACTTTCATTATTAGCGAACTAATTGAAAAATTTTAGAATAATGAATTTATTCTATAAATCTTAAGAAATAAAAACATTTTTTAATTAATCAATAAAAGACAAGATATAATCATAACTTTTTTTAGAAAGTAAAAAATGACTAGAGCAAGTTTAATTTTTACGGTTAAGAATGAAGAAAACTCAATAAGTAATCTGTTAGAATCTATTTTATATCAAACTAAATTACCAGATGAGATAATCATTGTTGATGGAGGTTCAACTGATAATACAATAAAAATTATTAATCAATATAAAAACCAGCTACCAATTAATTTAATAGTAAAAAAGGGAGTAAACGTCCCAGAAGGTCGAAATATTGCAATTTCAAGCGCTAAATATGATTATATCGCTGCAACTGATGGTGGTTGTGTACTAGATAAGAATTGGGTTTATGAAATCACAAATCCTCTTAAAAATAATAAAATTGATGTTGTGTCTGGAACATATATTGTTACGGGGGAATCTCTCTTTCAAAAATTAACAGGGAAGTTAATAATGTATGATTTTAACAAAGTGGACTCTAATTCTTTTTCACCCTCAAGTCGTTCTATTGCTTTTAGAAAAAAAGCATGGATTGATGTAGGAGGATATCCTGAATGGCTTATAAGTGGAGAAGATACATACTTTAACCAAAAACTAAGAATTTTAGGAAAGAAATTCTATTTAAACAAAAAGGCAATAGTTTACTGGGAATCAAGGAAGAGTTCCAAGAAACTCTTTAAACAGTTTTTTCAATATTCTCAATATGATGCCATAGCAATGAATAATTTTGCGTCATACTATTTAAGGATGATTTTTTGGCTGTCTGATGCATTTTTCTTAATTACATCTCTATTTTGGAATCTTTTCTTTCTATTAATAATATTTTTTTTAATTCCTTTTATATTGTTTTTAATGAGAATGCTAGTCAAATTAAAGAAAGAATTTATATCTCCATCAAATTTTATTATTTCATTAAAGATTTTAGTCATTTTTGAATTAGCTTTAGTATTAGGATTCTCCTATGGGATAGTTATCAAAATTTTTACATTTTTTAGAAAAGCTTTATAATTAAATCTAGAGATTTTATTTTACTATTTGTGAAACTTGTATTAGTAAGATTTGTTTATTATTATTCAAGCATATAACTCTGCAGAATAACATTCTTGAGGATTTTATTAAATAAAGTACATATCTTTAAAAAGCAAGAAAATAACAAAAAGGCTTTTTAAAAAAAGTTATATATAGATTAATTATCTTGGTACATAAAATACAAAAATTAAAAAAAAGAATTATTATTTCTGGATTTATTATATCTCTCTTTATAAGTTTGAATTTTTCCTTATTATATTATTTGAATTTAAATAAATCAATTTGGGAAATTCCAGGTATAGATAATGATTTTTATGAAAATATTATTAGAATTGGACTATTAGGTGATACTCATGGGATTAACGGTATTGGAAATTATGAAGGTGCTTGGCTAGCAGCATATGAAATCAACACTGCTGGTGGGATTGATATTGATGACAAAAAGTATTACATTGGATTGTTAAAAGAAGATACTCATGAAGAGAATCTCCAGCTTGATTTAAACGATGGACTTCGAGCAGCAAAGAAAATTATTGACATTGGAGGTGTAGAATATATTATAGGGGGATATAGGTCTACTGTTTTAGAACATTATCTTGATTATATTATGGCTCAAAATAAAATTTTTATGAATACAGGAGTTACATCAGATTACTTTTGTGAAAATGTTTTGAATTTTTATGATCAGTATAAATATTTCTTTAGAATAATGCCATTAAATTCATCATCTCTAGGAAAAGAATTATCTCAATATCTAATATACTTAAGTAAACATCTTAACGAAACGGTTGAGCAGAATATTCACAATGTCTCGATAGTAAGAGAAAATACAGAATGGACCGAAAATATTAGTAGTAAATTATTTGAATCTCTTCAAAATAATGCCATTTATAATTTATCTATCGTGCAAGAAATAATAAATCCAATTAATGCGACTTGGATTGATTATTACCGATCTTGGAATCAAATAAAATCGATTGAGCCACAAATAATAGTTCCGATTATTACATCTAAGGAAAGTAGTTATTTAATGAAAAGATATATTTTAGAGAAACCAGGATTTGTTTTTGTAGGTATCGATATAGAATCACAACTTGATTCTTTTTGGGTAGATACTAATGAAGGATGTGAATTTGAAACGATAATGATTCCAAATATTAGAAATAATAAAACAAATATTTCTGAGATTTTTTGGGTAAAATACGTTTCTACATTTGAACATGAACCAATATACAGTGCGGTTGGAGCTTATGATGCAGTAAATCTATTATCTTACGTTATAAATAAAACCCAATCTTTAAATAATTCTATTATAATAAAAGAATTAGAAAAAATTAATAAAACTAATCCATTGTGGGGAAGGAGTATAACTTTTCCCTTGATTGCATTTAATAAATATCATGATCTTATAGAAGGTTGGCCTTATGGAACTTTTTTATTTACCCAATGGCAAAATGGTACAAAAGTATGTGTTCCTTCGGGAAATGCTTTTAATTATATATATCCAAATAATATAACAACAGGAAACTATATTTTACCAAGTAGAGAATGGAGTAATTGGACTTTTAATCCCTAAATCAAAAAAGATAAGATCTTCTAATATTATTTTCATATAAAAATTGATTTCTATTTAATATGTAAAAACTTTAAATTAATTTTAATGATTCTTCAAGGTCCGAATCATTTATATATAGTCTATAGTAGAGATATGCAATATTGACGGTTAGTGCTATGACATGAGTTATAATATTAATATATACAACTCCATATTCATAAAAAAGATGAATAAATAAAGGTTCGAATAATATAATAAAGATTATTTCACATAAAAGCGTAATCGTAATGATATAGGGTTTATTTACTTTGTATATTAAAATAGAGAGTGGATTAATTATAATAGACAACCCTATTGAGAATATTAAAATCTGAAAAATTGAAATAGATTGAGAATATTCTATACCATACAGAAAAATCATTAAGAAAGGAGTAATAAAAGCGATAGGAATTATAATTAAATAGACCAGTGAAAAATATTTGAGAATATTTTTATAAGCGTCTCTAATTTCTTTTGGTTTAAGTAAACTGGAAATTTTAGGTAAAAGAATAAAGGATATACTATTAGTTAATAATGTTATCATAATCGCCGTTTGATAAGCTGCTGAATATAATCCAACAGAATTATTACTTAAGAGGCTATTTAAAAAGAATAAATCAATACGATTATATAGCATTGCACAAAGACTTGAAATAATAATGTAAATATTGAAATTTAAAATCTTTTTGTAATTCTGCGCTTTAACATTTGAAAAAATAATACTTTTATCAATTAATACAAGCATCACAAAAAATAGTATAAAAGGAATTAAGCAAAAAATAAAAATTGAATTGAGTAAATTCAAGAAAAAAAAGTTACTTATTAATATAATTAAAATAAATTGCAATGATGCGGATATTATAAGATAAAGTGAATATTTTCCAAATTCTTGTTTTGATTGAAAATATAATTTCATGAAATCAAATAAGGAAAGGCCTATTCCTCCAATAAATACTAATATTAAGGGAATTGTTAAATTAGCATTATTTAATATAACAGTGGAGATCAATTGTGAAGAGACTATTCCGATTATAAATACAAGTATAGAGATATATAATTTTATTTTAAATGATATACTGAACAATCCTCTAAACTCCTCAAATTTTTTTTGAGAATAAAATTCTGATGAGAATTTTACTACACTAACTCCCATCCCAAAATCAATAATAATTACAATCATCGATAATATAGCATATAGCAATGAAAAATCTCCAAATTGATATGGTCCTAAAAAACGTGCAATTAATGCAAGACTTATGAAATTTATACCCGCATAAAAAATATTACCCAGAAGTGTATATGCAAAATCTTTGGAAATTTTATATTTAAAAGATTTAATAAATTTCATAAGAATTTAAAATCTAAATATTGCTTAAAATTTACGGTATATTGAATTTTTAGAAGAATTTTTATATGTTAAATTTTTTTTTTGTTATTTCTCTAAAATTTTAAAAATAAACTCGGAATACTTGTTAGGGTTTTTACAACTTATTGCATAACAATCAGAGGATTCAACAATTTTCTCTATTAAATAATCATCTCGATTTTTGATCTTGTTAAGATCAGTATGTGAATTTAAATAAGTATACATATATAATAAAACAGGCAATGTACCGAGTTCTTCCTTATTTATTGTTTTGATTTTATGAAATGCTAAAGATTTTTCAATTTTATTGCACGTTTCTTCACCATTTTCAATAATGAAAATTTTTGAAATTTTCGTTTCTTGCTTAATAGGTAGATCTAATGCCTTATGTATATCCAATGTATCAATTGGACCAAAATATGCCGAGAGATATGGGATTTCTGAAAGTAGAGTTTTGAATTTACCAAAAGAAAACTTTTTTTTTATACTTTTGTTATCAAAATATCCTGTTTTTTTTAGTGTTCTAAAATTTATCAGACGTGGCATACAATAAGCTATTCTCTCTTTATCTATAATTATTAAATCATCTGATAAATAAGAAAAAGACTTCTTTCTTAAACAGTTAAGTACTGTTGTCGATTTTCCGGTATCAGCAAGAGCTGAAATCAAAATTCCTTCACCATTATATTCCAAACAAGCAGAATGTAATAAACTATAGCCCATTATTGATAATTTCATTTGCAAGATAATTTTAATGAAGTTATGAAAATTAATAGGAAGCCTAGTAAGATAAAATGCTTTATTAATTAATAAGGTAGTTTTCCCTGATAGGTTCTTTAAAAAAACTCTAGGTCTAAATCCAGAGAATCTACTCTCAAAATAAATGCTATCATTATTTTCAAGGCCATAATAAAATAATCCAAGTTTTTTAAGATTTTTTTTATTAACGTTAAAATCTTTCACTAATCTTATATCTAAATTATAATTTAGCTTTTCATGCCTAAAATAATTGAAATTAAGGTTAATATCTGATCTTATTTTTAATAGTCCATGTAGATTATAAAAAAATTTTGCCATTAGAGAACATTAGAATAATTTGAAAAAATATACAATTATAGTTTATTATTACTTAAAAAATCATTTAATGACAAACTATGTAAATATTCTGTCTTTTGAAAGGAAATTTACATTAATTCCTTATTATTAAAATTGAATTAAAATTTTTTAAAAAAGCCTTTTTTTGATTAGTATTTCTTACAATAGTAATGTCTAAATAGTAATAAACAATAATCTTAAAAAGTGAATTTTTTTTTAAAAATAAGTAATTACCCTAATATGTATCTCTTAATAATAATTTTACTTTCGGTTTTTTATCTTATTATTTTTACAATTTTTGGTTACATTATATTTTTTCTTCTAGACAAGAAAAGAACTTATAATCAAACAAAATTGTCTAATATATTGATTTATTTAGCAGTTGGGATAAGTGTTCACATTTTCTTTTCAATAATATTAAATTATTTTTTACCATTTAACTTCATTTCAATATATTTGCCGTTTATAATAATAGATTTTACTTTTGTAATTTATATTTTAAAGAAAAAGAATTTCACTCTTTCGATGAGTAAAGATCATTTAAAAACTAATTTAAAAAAGTTTTTTCTAGATTATTGGCCTTTAATAATCTCAATTATAATGATGTTTATACTGCAGAATTATTTCATTTCAAGATCCTTGTCATTAGCTAGTAATGATCCTTACATTTGGTCAAAAGAAATCTGGTATTTACATGAAAATGGTTTTCTTGATTA
Source organism: Promethearchaeota archaeon (assembly GCA_019058425.1). Taxonomy (GTDB): domain Archaea; phylum Asgardarchaeota; class Lokiarchaeia; order Sigyniarchaeales; family SOKP01; genus Loki-b32. The sequence continues at coordinate 30,684 of JAHPYZ010000021.1, read as the reverse complement.
TAATTCTTACGATACTTTTCCTAACGGTTATGTTTATTTCTGCTGCACAATTGTATCATTCGTCGATGATTATTATTTATTCTATTATTTTTGTAAATATTTTCCATTAATATTAATGAGTATTAATTTAATTTCACTTCATTGCATTTCAAAATCATTTTTCAAAAAAAACATAAATATATTCATGACTTTGGTAATTTATTTAAGTTTTAATTATTCAGCTTATAGATATACCCTATTAGTTCCATCAACATTAGCAACGACATTAGTTTATTTATTTCTTTGTTCATTTGAGTTAAAAAAATCAATAAAAAAAGTAGAAATTAGGGGTATTATAATAGGAGGGCTTTTATTATGTCATCAGCTTTATGGGTTGTATATTTTATTTTTTTTCTTTTTATATGAACTTTTATCATCATTTAAAATAGAAATTAAAGCAAATAAAATGAGAATCAAAAAAATTCCAAATTGGAAAAAATTTTACCTTGAGGAGTTTTATTTATTTCTAATAATCATATTGTTTGTATATCCATTTATATTGATAACTTCTTTTAGACTGAAATTTAATATTTTTGAATATTATAGCGCTTTTATTGTATTAAAAATACCAAATTTTCTTTTAGATAATTTAATTATGACTGTTGACATTGTTAAAGGTTTTTATGATTTATTTATTAATAGGATGTTTTATAGTAATTTTATCCAAATATCTTCTCCGAATTTTGAAAAGGGTATTTTAAGTATTTTTACAAGATTTACTGATGAAACCTTGGGGATTAGTATCTTAGTAGTTGTCTTAGGTTTATATATACCTTTCAAAAAACATTATAATCTCAAGCAGAAACAAATAAATCTAGCAAATTTTATAAAGTTCACATTCTTCCTAACTTTTTTATGTTATGTAATTTTATATATTATTGATATATTTTTTTGTTCAACAATATTATCAACTGGAATAAACTTTTTCTCCAGATTTTTTAAAAGATTTTTTGAGTTATTTGCGGGTTTATGGGCTTTAATTTTTTCTCTTACATTTATATTCCTACTAAGATTTTTTAGAAAAACAGTTAAAAAATTAAAGATTATTAAGATAAATTTTCAGATAAGAAAAAAGATCTCTAAGAAAATAACAAGAATTATCTCAATTTCTTTAATAGTTAGTACTAGTCTATTTTTATATTTTAATAACTTTAAAAGAGTTCAATATTTTCAATATTTTCAAGATAGCCATACTGATGCTATTCTGTTTACTTGTAATCATTTTAATGAAAACCCACCTTTAAGTGATACAATTATTCTTATAGAAAAAGTAAATTACAAATATTATTTATGGTACACTAATTATGATTTATTAAACTATCCAAAACTAAATAAAATCATTATAAACTTTTATATATTCTCAGATTATAAAGGTTTCAGGAGTTTTTATAAAGACACTAATATTGAATATTTATTTTTTAATATAAATAGTTTTAATAATGATTTTAATAATGAATTGTTAACAGAATTTGAGATAATATACAAAAATCAAGGGAATTGGACTTTCGCAAAAAAAATAATTTGAATTTTATAGTTTAATTATTTCTTCCATAACTTCATATAAAGTTGTACAAGATTAACCCAATCATTATTTAAGGAAAAATTATATCCGTTATTAATTTTATTATTTATATCCTCGTTCATTTCAGGGAATTTAACAATATACGATGCAATCTCATCTGGAGTTTTTGCTATCAGAATAAATTTTTTAAACGGGGATAACATTAAATAATCTTTTTTTAATTGGTTTTGGTAAATACTAATTACTAATTTTTTTTTACTAAGAGCCTCTAATATGCTTAAATAACCTGAGCACAATATTATTTCGCTCTTATTATAAAAATCGTTGATCTCATTTATAAAACCATTGATTTTTATTTTTAGATCATATTTCTTGGAGAATTTTTCAATTATATTCCTTAATTTGCCATCACCACAGATTTCAAGAGTGATTTCAACATTATAATCATATTTTAGAATTTTAATAGCCTTTATATATTCTAATATCCCCGTATCGGTTTCTAAACGTCCAATAAATAAAGCAGATTTTTGAGTTATATTAATTGGTAAAAATAATTCATACTTTTTAGGTATATTCATGCCTCCATAAGTAATAAAAGTTGGTTTTGTTTTATAATATTTGGTAATAAACTTTCCAACACAGATATTTCCTTTTGCAACAATTTCAGCTATTTTTCTAAGAAAAATATAGATTTTTGGGATCGGATATTTCTCAAATCCATGAAATGTGATATAAAGATTAGAATTATATATTAAAAGTGGGATAAACCAATAAAAGGTAGGAAAATCATGACAATGAATTATATCAAAATTTTTAATCCAACTTCTATATTTTAAAAGTTGACTCCAAATTTTGAAATAGTTCTTTTTGAGGAGCCTGATAATTGATATCTTATTAAATTTTTCAAAATTAGCTAATTTTTCATCAAATTTTAAGGTAAAAATTACAATATCATGACCTTGTATTATTAAGTTTCTAGATATCTCTAATGTATGTTTTTCTACACCTCCAATATGAGGGAAAAATGAGGGTACAAGCATCAGGATTCGCATTTAAATCAATATTTATTTTAATAAAATCATTTTACATTAATTTTTTAATTCTTTTAGAATTATTGAAGATATTTTTTTACTAGTATGGCCATCACCATAAGGAGATTTATTTGGTACGTCTGTTCTATTTTTAAGAAAAACTTTAATAGAATTTAAAATATCATTTTTAGTTGTACCTACTAATTTACTAAATCCAACTTCACATGATTCAGGTCTATCAGTAGTTTTTCTTATCACAAAGGTAAATTTATTTATCCCTGGAGCTGTGGCTTCTTCCTGAATTCCGCCTGAGTCAGTGATAATAAAATCACATTTCTGCATTAATTTCAACAAATCAAAATAACCTAGGGGGGGTAAAATGAGAATATGCTTAGCATTTATTAATTTTTCATATAGCCCATACTGCTTTAGTCTTTTCCTTGTACGAGGATGTAATGGAAATACAATTTTTTTAGGTATATCTAGAAACAAATCTGTTAAATTCTTTAAAATATTAGGATTATCAACATTTTCTGCTCTGTGTGAGGTTACCAATATAAAATTATTAAAGGGAATATTTGACATTATATTCGATTTTTCCTCAACTAATTTTAAATGCTGAATACACGCATCAATTACGGTATTTCCAGTATTGTATATTTTTCCTCGTACATTCTCGCTTTTTAGAATTTCCACAGAATTATCCGTAGGAGCAAACAATAAATCTGAAATATGATCTATTATTCGTCTATTATGCTCTTCTGGCATACGATAATCATAAGAACGAAGTCCTGCTTCGATATGTCCAAGTTTTATTTGTAATTTTACTGCATTAAGCGCCCCAGCTAAAGCAGAATTAGTATCTCCTTGAACTAATACTATATTAGGTTTGATATTATTTAAGATTTTTTCTAACTTAATGAGTATTTTACCTGTTTGCATTCCTTGGCTTCCTTTCCCAATTTTTAAATGGTAATTGGGATTCTCTAAATTTAAGTCTTTAAAAAATACTTTTGATAATCGATAATCATAATGTTGACCAGTAAAAATGACATCAAAATCAAATCCTTCGCATTCAAATTCCCTGATTAGAGGGGCAAACTTTATAATTTCAGGGCGAGTTCCCATTATAATGCAGATTTTTTGTTCTAAAGAATTTTTTCCAATCATTTTAAGAATATCTCTAATTTTAATAATAATTTTTTAAAAAGAGGATTATTAATTTATTCTATTATAATTAAGAAAGTAAATAATAAATTTAATTTGGTCTTTTTTTTTGTACTTTACATATTAAATGTGGGTTTAAAGTTTTCAGAAAGGGGAGTGGAGAAAAATTTTTTTTTAGAATTTTAAAATTATTTTTAATATAATTCTGAAGAATTCTATAATCAAAATTTTTGTGACTATAAATTCGCGTTTGGGGATAATAAATTCTTTGAGTATTCGGTTTCTTCAAAATACCATTCCTTATTAATTCTCTCAGATTATATGAATCTCTTGGAAAACTTAAAATTCTACCTATCAAATCTCTAAATAATAAGGAAAATCCAATTTCGATCGGCAAGGAGTATATTAATTCACCATCATATTTCAAAATTCGCTTAATTTCATTAATTAAGTTTAAAACCTTAGGCACGTGTTCAAAAACTTCAAGACATATGACAGTGTCTATACTTTCATTTTTTATCGGTAATTTTTTACCTTCAGCATTAATTAATGCTGTTTTTAATAAAGGAAATTCATGATAGTTAATCAAATTCCTTGCATACTCTAAATAATCTAAGTTTAGATCAATACCAATATTAAATTTTCCATATTGATTTACATTTGGTAAAAGTGGTCCATCAGCGCATCCTAAATCTATAATATATTTGCATTTTCTAGGATTAATTAGATTTATGGCATAATATAAATGTCTATACATATAGAAATCTAAGAAAAAAGAATTAGAATCATACAGAATTTTACTATATATATATTTATTTTCCTTATTTTCTACGTTTTTATAGAAATATGACAAGTGAAGAATTTTTCTTTTCTTCAATATTTTTCATACTCTTTTTCTTATAATTACTTAAACCAAAAAATAGTGTCTTTTTCAATAAGTAAAATCATTTGGGAATTATAAATTAAAAGAAGATAATTTCTAATAAACTTTAATAAAAAAAAAAGCAATAATAAGAAATAAAAGATATAAACTAAAAAAATGAAAATATTATATATTGTAAATTACTTTCCACCATCATTATCAGCAGCTTCAGTTATTGAATCAAAAATAGTAGAATATTTAAGTAATTTTGGCCATGAACTACTAATTTTATCACCAAAAGAGTTAACTCGATCTTCTGAGTTAAAAAATGGTAAATTTAAACAAGATTTTGATAATTATAATATTCATTACTCAAGTTCCTTTTTTAAATATCCTTTTAGTTTTATTTTTTCACATTTCGAAAACATGTTCAAATTTCTGATCAAATTAAAGAATATATTTATTCCGGATATAATTTTCTCACAATTTCATCCTCATCATTATGCAAGTGTTATTGGAGGTTATCTATCAAGGATTATGAAAATTCCTCATATAATTAGATCACATGATCTTTTTATAGTTGATCAAGAAGAAGATTCTCTATTCTACCAACTTTATAATTATTTAATTTATCCTCCAATTCACAAATCTATCTATAGATCAAAATGTTTTTTTGTAACTACAAATGAGATGAAAAATCATTTATTAAAATTTAAAAAATTGAGAGAAAAAAAAATTAAGGTTAATTATAATGGAGTTGACACTAATCTGTTCTACCCATATAAAAATCAAGATACTCTAAAGCAGAAATATGGATGTGAAAATATCATAATATTTATTGGAACTATAATTAAAAAATATGGATTACATAACTTTTTACATACATTACCAGAAGTTTTAAAATCATATAAAGATACTCATTTTATCTTAATTGGACATGGTCCTGATATTAATTACTATTTAAATTATATAAAAATGCAAAATATACAAAATCAATGTCACTTTATTGGTGTAAAACCAAATCATGCCATTCCGTTCTTTATTAATAATTCTGATATTGGGATAGGTAGATTTTCTCGTTCAAAATATGTTCAATACTGCATGCCTACAAAATGTATCGAATATATGGCTTGTAAGAAGAGTTTTTTAACTACTCCAATTTCAAAGGATATAGTTAATAATAATGATACAGGTTTTGTGATTAGGAGTAATTTTACACAAAAAGAATTAATTCAAAAATTATCTATGTTGATAGAGGATAATCATTTAAGAACAAAATTAGGGAATGCAGGATTAAAAAAAATTCAAGAAAAATTCAAGTGGGATATAATTATTCAAAAATTAAACAAAGAAATTGTACAGGAATAAAATGTGTGTTAATTTAATTTTTTTAAAAATATAGAATTAGATACTTATAATAAACGATATAAAAATGTGTGGAATTTGTGGTTTTAATTGGTCTGACCGAAGTTTAATTAATAAAATGATAACTAATTTGAAACACAGGGGTCCTGATGATAAAGGAAGTTTAATAGATGACAATTTATCGTTAGGACATACAAGACTTTCTATAATTGATTTATCTCCTCAAGGAAAACAACCAATGCATAATGAAGATAATTCAATTTGGATTATTTTCAATGGAGAAATTTATAATTATAAATACCATAGAAATTTTTTAGAAAAAGAAGGGCATAAATTCTATACAGAAACAGATACTGAAGTGATTATTCACTTATATGAAGAATTTGGGATTGATTGTTTATCCTATTTAAATGGTCAATTTGCTTTTTGTATTTATGATGTTAATAAAAATATACTTTTTCTATCCAGAGACAGATTTGGTATTAAACCGTTATATTTCTATTTTAAAGATCAAAATTTTATATTTGGATCTGAAATTAAGTCAATTCTTCAATATGATTTGGATTTAAAATTAAATTTAGATGCGGTTATAGATTATCTAACTTTTCGGTATTCATTAGCACCGAAAACCTTTTTCAGAGAGATCTCTAAATTAAAACCTTATCATTATTTACTTTTTAATTTAAAAACGAAAGAAATGAAAATTCATAAATACAATGATTCTCTGAATCTAAATACTAGAAAAATTAATTTAAAAATAGCAAAGAAAGAATTATATCATTTGTTATTTGATTCAGTTAAATTAAGAATGATTGCTGATGTACCTGTCGCTTGTTTTTTGTCTGGCGGAATTGATTCAAGTATTTTAACGGGAATTGCTTCAGAATTTAATAATGATATTAATACATTCTCAGTAGGATTTGATGTTTCAAACGAATTAAAGTATGCAAGAATAGTCTCTGATTATTTTAATACAAATCATCATGAGCTATTGATAACTATTGATGATGTTTTAAAAAATATTGAAAAAATGATATATCATATGGATGAACCGATTGGTGATCCTGGATTTTTCCCTACATTACTTATCTCAGAGTTAGCTAGTAAATATAATAAAGTTGTGCTCGCAGGAGAAGGTTCAGATGAAATTTTTGGAGGTTATGATAAATATAAATTTTATTATTATGGAAAATTTTTATCAAAACTTATTCCTAAAATTAATATGAAGAGCGAAATTATTAATAGGTTATCAAATTTTTCATCTATGCCTGAACATCAAGGTTATCTTGAAACAATAAGAGTATTCGAGGAAAGTGATCTTAAATATTTAAGAATCAAATCAAGAGGTATAAATGACTATTGGAATAATAAGGGAGATTTGTTCCAAAAAATGCAGTTTTTTGACCTAAATACATTAATGCCAGAAGATTTCTTCTTTAAAGCTGATAAAATGAGTTCTGCATACGGTCTTGAAGAGAGGGTCCCCTATATGGATTATAGAATGGTTAATTTTGCTTTAAACCTTCCCATAAGATTAAAACTTCACTTATGGAATGAAAAATATATTTTAAAAAAAACTTACAGCAATTTTTTACCCAAATCTATTATTAAGAGAAGAAAAAGAGGTTATAATGTCCCAATTGAATATTGGTTTAAAGAATTATTAATTGATAGATTTTCTGATTTATTAGAAAGTAATAAACACCAAATTTATAATAAAAAATATGCTAAGAAATTAATTAATAGATTGAAGACCCAGAATAAAAAGAACTTTTACTTATCGCAGAAAATGTGGAGCTTATATATATTTGAAGAATGGTTTAACCTTGTATTTAATTAAGAATTATTAATTTTAATTGTAAATAGATATCAAAAATCCTTATTAATTATCAATAATTAAAATTAGATCATTAATAAAATGAAAAGCCAAAACAAATATCTCCCAAAAAAGATATCAATTTGTTATGTTAATCCGGGTATTAACATTAGAAGACCTATAGCCCTTATCTCGAATAAATTATGCTTAGAAAATTATGCCATATCCATTTTTACACCTCATGAAAAAAGATATAATGAAAGAAAAAAAACAAGACACTATGATAACTATTCAAATATTAATTTAATTTCTTATCCGGTATTAACCAATAATTCTGGATACTTATGGCCAATACCCACTGATATAAAATTTTTTAAAAAAATATGGAATGTCTTTAAATTAAATGATATAATACATATATGGGCTCCTTTTTATCCAAATACAATTCTTGTATGTTTGATTAAATTATTATTTTTTAAAAAAAAAAGATTGATAATTACGATGGATACATTTCCAGGATATTCATTTAAGTTATCAAATAAACTTGATCCTCTCTTCAAAATTTTTTATAAAACTTTGGGGCGTTTGATTAATTATTCTGCAAATAATATTACCATTTACGGGAAATCTTTTTTAAAATATGCGAAAAAAGCGAAGCTGCCTTTAAAAAAGATAGTTATTACCCCAACAGGTATTAATTTCAATACGAGTGCCTCAGACATAAATATCAGAAAGGAATTAAATTTTGACGAGAATGATAAAATTATACTTTATATTGGTCTTCTAAATAAAAGAAAGGGTATAGATATTATTCTTAGAATTGCGAAATTACTAAAAATAGATAATGTTAAATTCATAATAGTTGGTACTGGCTCTGAAGAAGCAAAACTTCATTCTCTAGCTAAAGATTTTTTGATTGATAATAAAGTTTTTTTTATTGGAAAAAGATTTGATGTTTATAATTTTTATAATCAGTCAGACATTTTCCTTTTTCCTAGTCATGGAGAAGGGTTAGCAGGAGTTTTAATGGAGGCTCTTTTATATGAAATACCCATTATTGCTAGCGATATTCCTGGAAATAGAGAGTTGATTAATAATATGCATAATGGATTATTGTGCAGAAAAGAAGATGATATTTGCTATGTAAAATCAATCAAAAAATTATTGGAAAATGATGTTTTAATCAAAAAAATAACTAAGAATGGATTAGAAATCCTATCTGAGAAATTCATGTGGGAAAAAAATATTAAAAAATTTAAATTATTATATCAAAAAGTATTAAATTGTTAAAACAAAGAAATAACGATTTATCTAACAATTTTTTTTTTTTTTTTGACAGTCAACTTATAATGATGAAAGAGATTTCTCAAAAATATACCCCCTGTAAATCCCCATTGATTTCAAATAAGAATTTACAATATTTTGTCAGTTATATCATACTGTCGAAGAAATCTTTTTTTATTAATATTTTTCTTTGGGTTAACAAGATATATTTATTTCAAAAAAAATCATTAATCTATAAAGTTCTTAGGAAAAATGACAATTTAGTTAATATCTTCTAATTTCCATAATCCTAAACATTTATCCACATATTTTCCACCTTCGAGATCACATTTTTCGTTAATAATTGAAATTGGTTTTGGAAAATAGAATGGTTTTAATTGAAAATTCAAAGGTCGCCACCCTCCAGTAATTATGTTTCTATTTTTAGGATGTGATGTGAAAGTTGTTGTTAAAAGATATTTTGATAAACTATCTTTAAAATTTCTTAATGCTAAGAAGATTTTTTTATTTGACAAATGAACTAATCCATCCCTACAAAATATTATATCAACCTGTGGGAGTTTATCTTTAGTTATGTCTATAACTTTAAATTTTCTAAGCAGATTTTGATACTTTTTCCGATTTTCTTGAATTAACTTAGGTACAATATCTCCTCCAATATATCTATCTACTTTTAAATCGACTTTTCTCATCCAATTAAAATCTCCACAGGGAACATCTAACAGTGATTTAGCACCCAATTTTTCTAATAGAATTGGTAATTCTTTCCTTATTGTTTTTGTTTTGCTAATTGTTGATCCAGCTCCAGAAAATGACTCTTCAGGTCCCCAAAAATTTTTATCAACTATAGATGAGAATTTTTCTTCCATTGGTTTTAATAAATATTTAACATTGAAAAGAGAATAAAATATCTGGATTAAAATCGGAAAATTATCATTAATTTTTTTATTTAGATAATTAATAATTCTCATTGTATAGTAAAAAATTTATAATCTATTTATTAAAAACTATCTTTTTGATTATTAAATAAATTTTTATTAACTATATATATTCACGAAATTAATAGATAATTATGTGTTTTTCCTTTTTTTTTTCTATTTTTTCAATATAATATTAAAGGTAAAATTGTTGAATAGGTAAAATCGTCATCATTACTAATGCTAAGATTTTAAAAATAATACTTAATAAATTTAAATTTAGATTGGTATATTTTGTCGAAAAAGCTATTCTTATGTTTTTAAAACAGAAGAAGTAATAATTCTTCTTATCTTTTTATTGAAAATCTTCCTTGTTATTTTTCTAAATTTTGGAAATATGTAATATTTAAGTAGCATTAAAACCATTTTGAAAAAGTATTTATTTAATTTAATAAATGACTCTCCATTTTTCCTTTCATTAACTAAAATAGGAATTTGCTTGAACTTATAAAAAGGAACTATTTTATATAGCATTTCTTGAGTAATTGAATAATTCGAATCGAAATTTACATTTTTAAATATTTTACTTGATAATGCACGATAACCATTTGTAGGGTCTGATATTTTTTTCCGTAAGATTACAAAATAAAAGGCAGTTATCAATTTTGAGCATAATTTCTTATTTGTATTCATCTTGTAAGGATATTTAAATCGATTTCCAATTGTGAAATCGACTCTATTTTCAATTATTGGATTAATAAAATCAGTAATATGTTTTGGATTATGTTGACCATCAGCATCTAATATGACTGCAACTTCATAATCATTCTCTCTACAATAATTTAAACCTGTTATAGTTGCAGCTCCATTTCCTTTATTCTGTTTATGTTTTAAAACAATACAATTTAAAGATTTAGCAATTTCATAAGTTCTATCTGTAGAACCATCATCAATTACTAATATTTTTAATTCATTTGAAAGATTCTTTGGTATACTCAATAATACTTTTCGAATATTTAATTCCTCATTAAATGCAGGAATTATAAGTCCAATTTTTAAATTAGGATATATATAATTATCCTTTAGAGCCAATTCTTTTTCATATGGATGCTTACTCACACTACTTTGCTTCAATAATAGATTATTCGTTGAAATTCTGTTTGTATTAAATTTAGTTAGTTTGATCCTTTTCAAAAAGTAATTTATTATGCATGATGAAATTGAAATTGCGACTTTCAATAAATTGATGTTTGTACTTCCGTATTTCCTCATATTCATATTAACTGGAATTTCAGAAATTTTTAATCTACTGTGAGCTGCTTCAAATAGAGTTTCAGTACAAAATCCAAACTTAGTTTGTTTAATATTATTAAATATTTTTAAGCTGGAAGAACTAAAAGCTCGAAATCCACTTTGGTTATTATAAACTCTTTGCTTAAATAAAAGTTTTAAACATAATCTTATAAAATATTCTCCCGTACGTATATAGAGAGGAACCCTATAATTAGCATTACCTAAATATCTTGATCCTACTGTTAAATCTGCCTTTTGATTAAGGATTGGTTTTATAATAGTAGATATTTCTTCAGGATTATGCTGACCATCTGAATCCATTGTAACAATGATATCACCAGTGGCATTCTTAAGACCAGATAGTACTGCTGCCCCATATCCTTGATTATTTTTATGTTTAATAATCTTAAGATCTCGATTATTGATATCTTGGATATTATTTAAACTATTATCAGTTGAACCATCGTCAACTAAAAGGATTTCATACCGTCGATGATTAGGTATCCTTTCAATTATATTTCTAATTGTATTTTCTTCATTATAGAGAGGTATTACTACTGAGATTAGGGGATTATTAAATTTTTCTCTCTTAAGGGAACTTATATCTGGTTCGAGATTGTTCATTTTCTCTATACTTTCTTCTGCATTCACCTGGTTCGCTCTCATAAGTCAAATTAATTTTGATGATCTAATCTTACTTATTATTACAATACTTTAAATCTTTTTGCCTTTTTTGATTATCCTATAAGATTATTTTCACATATAAAAATATGATGGTTACATAGACTAAGAATTGTCATTTTTGTATATCATCTTAAAATAATACTAAGTAGAATTTTAGTAAATTGATAAAAGGTTGCTCATCATTTTATTAAATTTTCAATCATAAGGATTAAATTCTTTTTTGTTTGAGCCCCTACAACCATTTCCTTCAAGGTTCCTTTTAAAAAAGTAGCAAAAGTTGGAACCCCCGTCAAATCATATTTTTTCGGAGTTTTTCTCTGTCTATCAATATTTAGTTTAGCTATTTTTATTTTTCCATTATATTGTTTATCCAATTCTTTTAACAAATATTCCATAGCTTTACAGGGAACACACCAAGATGCCCAAAATTCGATTAATACAGGAACTTCTGAATTGAGGATTTCCTGTTCAAAATTTTTATCTGTAACTTCCATCATTATGTATCAAATATTGGTTTATATCCTTTAGATTCTCTTGTTCCAGGTTCATACTTTTCTAATTCTTTCATTTCTCGTTTTTCTCCTTGCCATGTAGTGACTGGTAGGATTGTATGTTTTTTCAAATCAATACGCTTTTTAATTTCTTCTTCTAGTAACACCTCAATCATTCTCTCAATTTCTTCTTCTAAATCTATTTGTGGTGTAAATCCAAAAAATCTTGGCAATTTTCTCGAAACTACTTCAAGTGGATGATTATCGGCTTCTACTCTTGGGTTTTCAATTCTTTTTATCATTACATTCAAATTAAATTTTTTATTACCAATCTTAGCAATCGCTTCTGCTAAGTCACTAATTTTGTACAATCCGGAAACTTGATTAACTACATCATATTGTCCAGGTTCTGGGGGAGAAACTATTAATCTAATCATACATTGCATTGCATCATTTAGCGCAATGAAACCTCTGATTTGTTCACCTTGTCCATATATTGTTAATGGTATTCCTGTCACTGCTTGCGCTACAAATCTATTAATAACCGTACCAAACCATTCATCAATATCATATCTTGTCCTTAACTTCTTATCTACAGCCAATTCTTCAGTATAGACACCATAAATTACACCTTGCATAATATCATAAGAACGTAACCACCAATATTTACAAGCTTCTAAAACATTGAAAGTGTCTTGAACCTTACTTGCATGATAAAAACTAACTGGATCTCTAGGCGTTGTTTCTCCTCCTAGACTCCATTCGCGTTCATCCCATTTGATTATAGCATCTGCAGGGAATAAGCCTTCGAAAAGTGGTCGCCCAGTTAATGGAGATCCATACTCTCCCATCGTCCCCAATTTAATTAGACAGGTTTCAGGAACGACATCTTTTATTATCCATAATAGTTTCAGAGTTCCTATTACATTATTTTCTTGTACTCTAACAGCATGTTCAGAGTCAGCCATACTGTACGGAGCACTCGGAATTTCACCATAATGAACTATAGCTTCAGGTTTAACTTCTTCTAAAAACTCTCTGACTTTTGATGCATCAAGAAGATCTATTTTGCGGAAATTAATATTTATTCCCAAAATGTCACGAGCAATTTTTAATCTTTGTGTCATTCTCTCAATAGGAATAATTGTATGAGCTCCTTTTTCCATTACACAATCACGGCGAGTGTAGTTATCAAGTCCGCTAATTTGAAACCCTAATTTCCCTAATTTTAAAGCTAATGTCCAACCTAAATATCCATCAATACCTAAGATCATTACTCTCATATTTTTTAGTATATACCCGTATTCAGAAGCGATCCATTCTGGACATTGTTCAAATGTGATATTAGGTTCAAAATACCCAAGTTCAGGACGTCTTCGACATTCAATAACGATCTCTTCCTCTTCATCCAAGCCAGCTTTAAACTCACGTGCTTGACCACAAGCTCTAAAGTCAACATTACCCATTAATTTAGCTGCGGGGCAATTCCAACAAGTTTTATCAGAATTATGCATTTTATCCATTCTTAATTTCCTCCTAAAAAACCTATAACATCTTGAACGTTCGGTTTTTGTATATTAATTTTTTTATTAATGAAAAGAAAAGCGCTATCATTGTGCATTCCTGATAAATTATCCTCTTCGAAGATAGATTCTTTTCCAATTGATCCTTTTGGACGGAATCCAGAATTTTCTAAAACAACTAAATCAGGTGCTTTATCAATATTAACCCCATTATATATTTCATTCTTTTCATGGACTTTTCTAATTACCTTTTGGTTTTGATATTTTAAATCATAAAGGATATTTTTTAGATCTGCAATTATTTCTTTTTCTTCGGATTTAAATACAGAACCATTGGGATACTTACCTTCTTTGTTGAGATATATGCGTCCGGGGTCTAATACAAACGCTTTTGTGCCTTTTGCGATACGATTATAATTCTTGTATTTATCTGAAAGTTTAAGAAAACCTTCATGTTCTAGGTATGTATTTAAATTCATGTTTTGTTTTATTTCTTCCATTCCATGATCAGATAATATAATAAAATTATCATTTTCTTTTAATTTATCCTTAATATCACCAATGAAGTCATCAATTTTTTGAAAGAATTGTACAGCTCTTGAATGCCATTTATTATCCGAATTTGCATATGTGTTCCATAAGAAATGTCCAAATCTGTCAGAACTTGTAATCACGACCATAAAATTAAGCCAATTTAATTTATTCCAAAAAAACTGATAGGTATTTTTCCTAATATCTAAAACTTTCATAAGTTCATCAAATAAAATATCTTTAGATTGTTTATGGGCTAAACTTGAATCTATATCAATTACATAGTTTAACTGTTTCAAACTAGGAATACAAGTTTTAGGGTATACAGCTTTTTCTAAATCTAAGGCCACAAATCCTGCTATATGAACCCCGTTAAGAATCTTTGCGGGATAGGTTGCTGGTACGTTTATAATCACGTGTTTATTCTCATTCTGTTGATGCCAAAAGGGTTTACATTTCAAAGCATTAAAATTTGGATAACTAAGACTGTAAGTTCCTTCTATTAATTCACTAAATCCAAAAATTCCATGCTCTCCAGGATTTTTTCCAGTTATAATTGAGCTCCAAGAGACAGAAGAGATATGTGGAATTGATGATTTCATCTCTTTAAAATAAAAATTACTCTTAAGTTCTTTAAAATTTGGCATAACTCCTTTATCTGATAAAGAATCCATTAACTCAAAAGGTATTCCATCAATTCCTAAAATAATGTTCCGGGCATTCATAATTCATAATTTAAAGCAATTATATAATAAGTTCTCCTAAGCGAAAGAAAGTTTTTTAATTTCTCCTAAAAATTTCAAAGCAGTTTTCTTCAAATCAAAGTTCATTTGGATGTTTTTTTTATTAATGGTACCTATTTTCTTTCTTAAAGTCTCATCTTGAATAAAATTAATAATGTTTTTTTTAAGATTAATTTGATCTCCTGGATTAATTAAATTTCCATGGTTTCCGTTTATATTGATATCCGGATTGGACCCTACATTCGTAGTAACTACTGGTAACCCACTTGCCATGGCTTCAAGTATTGCTGGAGACAAACCTTCACTATAGGAAGGTAATACATATATGTCACTAATAGCAAGCAGATTTGGAACATCCTTTCGATATCCTAGGTATAAAAGGTTTTTTGTTATCCTAGCTTCATGTTCAAGTTTTTTTTCTAGGGATCCTCTTCCAGCAATTAAAAAATTCACATTTTGATGTTCTTTTAGTATCTGCTTTGCAACAACAATCAAATCCTCAATTCCTTTTAGTTCAAAAATTCTGCTAATAAATGTAATAATAATATTCGATTTGTCTATCTTTAATTTTTTCCTAAGTGAATCTTCATCTTCAATTCCAGAAAATCTGGAGAAGTCTATTCCATCCTCTACAATAGATATCTTTGATATTGGTGCTCCTAATTCTATAGGTCTCGATATTAAGCTTTTTGTCTGTACAAAAATTTTATCAGATAGTTTTAGAGTAATTCTAGCAAATGATTTATCGTATATTTTTGAGAGGATTTCAATTCCATTCTTATTGGTAGTATTACTTGCTCCAACTATTCGGCAAATAAAAGGGATTCTGCTCAATTTAGCTGCAATAACTGCTGAAAAACATGATAAAAATTGAAGGCTATATCCGATTATTATATCACATTTTTCTTTTTTACAAATTTTAAGGATTCTTTTAATTAATATAAAATCCAGAGTATATGGTAATTTTGGTAAATATATTGTAGGTTTAAACCTATAAATTCGCAAATTAGGGTTTATTGTTTCTTTACTCTTTGTACCTTCTACTTTTGATGATATAATAATTATATTTGCATATTTTGATAACTCATTAACTAATAAAATTAAACTTGATTTTCTATTTGGTTTTTCATTAAAAAATGGAGCCACAAATACGATGTTAATAATTATATCACCAAATTTTCTACACCTAATTTCAGATTTAGAATAATAAAATTAATACTTTGGGTTTTTGAATTTATTTCTGTGGTAGTTTAATCAAATATGAGATTTTGAAAGGAAAAGCTTAATTTTTTTTCATTTATTAGGTATCTATTTCTCAGAAAAATTAAAATTAAATACAACCAATTTAATATTAATATCAAAATATTGAAAATAATAACTTCTAAAACACAGCAAATATTTTGACAACTCCATCCTTAAACGTTAAATCAAGTACTTTATTGGAAGGCCGAAGTAAGAAGAATTCGAGAAAATTAAATAATTTTAAATTACTTTATGAGTATCTTAACAAAAATAAGCGCACCAATAGCGACAAGCTTATTTCTATTATACTCCCTGTTTATAATGAAGAAAACACAATTAAAACTGTATTGGAAAATCTCCCTAAAAATGAATCGATTGAAGTTATTGTAGTTGATGACCATTCAACAGACATGAGTCTTAATGAAATAAAAAAAGTTAGACGAGATGGAGATATTCACATTATTGAACATAAAATTAATCAGGGATACGGAAAAGCTCTTCTTACAGGAATTCGACATAGTCAAGGGGAAATTATCATCACAATGGACTCAGATGGACAACATAGAGCAGAAGATATATTCAATTTGGTTAAACCTATAATTCAAGGAGATGCGGATATTGCAATAGGATCTAGATATAAAGGTACTTTCAACTATAAATTGCCTGTAGCAACTCGACTTGGAGAAGCATTAATGGAAGTAATAATAATACTTCTTTTTGGTCAAAAAATTAAAAATAATCAAAGTGGTTTTAGGGCACTTCATAAAAGAACTAGAAATATCTTTGAGAATATTAGATTTAAAGGGTATGCGTTTACAACGGAATTAATTTTACAAGCCGTTTTACGCCGTTATAAAATTGAAGAGGTTCCGATCAATTTAGCATCACGGGAATTTGGATCTTCATATATTATCTTAAGAAAATTAATATTAATGCTTTTTTTATGTATTATTTTATATTTTTTTAAGAAGATCAAAAGGATTCTGTTTAAAAAGTAAAAGCAATTAAATTATTGGCATTTCTTCCACAATTATGCTAATCTAATTTTTTACATTAACACTTTCTAAAATTAATTTTTGAAATCATTCTTTTTGGATTATCAGCAGTATTTAGAAAATTATATTATAAAATGGATACCTAATTAAATATAATAAAAAAAACATGCGTTGGATTGTAAAGTAAATTTTTAAGAAAAAAAGAGGTATATAGCGAATAGTATTATGAACAAATTTAATTTTAAAGTTTATAAATTCATTCCCAAATACATTAGAAATATTATACATAAGATTACAGCCCAATCTCCCATAAATTATGTAAAACATAATAATACAATCCTTCCAGCAAAACATCTACGTTTTTGTGGAACTAATTTTAATGATAATGATTATTTCTTTTCATCCGCATGTTTAGAAGCTAAACGCTTAATAAATCATTTCGATTTAGATAAAAGTAGTCGTATTTTAGATGTTGGTTGTGGTGTGGGTCGTTTACCGATTGGAATATTAAATCAAATTGGGGATATAAATAAGTATTATGGAATTGATGTTAGTGTAAGAGCAATTGAATGGTGTCAACACTTCATAAATCGTTGGCATCCAACTTTTCAATTTGAACATATTGACATAGAAAATCAGAGATATAATCCTAAAGGAGTGTCAATAGATAATAAATTTTCCCTACCCTTCAATGAGAGAGAATTTGATATAATATATCTTTATTCTGTGTTTTCACATATGACAATAGAGGATATTAAACTCTATTTAAAAGAATTTAGACGATTATTAGAACCGTCAGGAAAAATATTTCTTACTGCTTTCGTTGAAGAAAATGTACCCAATATAACAATTAATCCAAAAAATTATAAGATGACGTGGAGTGGACCACTTCATTGTGTTCGATATAATAAAAAATACTTTGAATCAATATTAAAGAATTTCAATTTTAAAATTGATAACTTTGAATATGGAAATGAAACTAATGGTCAAAGTGCCTTTTATTTATCGCGATCTGACAAGCAATAAAGTTGTTAGGATTTATTCAAGATTAAAAAGGTAAAAACTATTAATAGCTTTTAAGTTTCTTATTGTTATACTTATTAAATTCTTCTTAATTTTTACACAAAGGTAGTATTATTGAAAGAACTAGAGAAAGAAGACCTCTCTTTTGATGAATTATCGACCAATATGGTAATAAATATTTCAATAACTAGTGGATTTAATTATTTTTCATTTTTTATTCTGTTCTTAGCTAAAGATATATTGCTTTATAATTGGTTAGATGTAATAAGTGCATCAAATTATACTATTTACATAGGTTATATAAGTGCATTTCTAGCATTTATGCTTATAACTCCAGCAGTTTTACCAAAATTTTATCAAGAAATTGGTCATGATAAAATTCATTCATTTAATAAGAAAATACTCATAATTTTGTTAAGTAATTTTTTTGTAATCTTCTTTATATTTTCAATAGTAGTACTATTGGGATTCAATTTTACAGTTTCACAATTCTCCAATATTTCATTTTATTTAATGATAATCATTGGTGTAATTGCTGTCGTTTCCTTTAAAATCCTTGAGAGTGCTTTTTATGGATTGAAGAAATCAAAAGTTATAGGTATGATGAACTTATCGATTAGTCTCATATTCATAATAATTTTACTAATTTTGAGATTCCTTAATATTCTAAATTCATTTACGGCAATTATCTTATATATCTTTATGTATTTAGGTGGTTTGAGTTTTGGATTCTACTTTTATTTTAAATTTAAGTCTCAAATTCAATTTCCACAGAATATAGAGCATTCGGATAAAGGAATAGGAAAAAAAATCATGATTTTTAGTTATCCTCTTTTATTGATGAATGTGTTTTATTTCTTGAATTTTAGGGCAGGAACAGTGCTTTTAAGTTCTGTTAATCAAATTTACGCTGTTTATTATCATTTGTCAACAAATTTGATTATTATTTTTGTAGGTTTAATTGGAATTCCCATAAGCAATATGGCCTATTCATATATTTCAGAGCTTTTTGTAGATAATAATATGGATCAAATCAAAAAAATCTCTAATTTTATTCTACAATTAATTTCCATTTTAGAAATTACATCTTTAATTTTAATTTATATATTTTCCCCCTTTTTGATTAATTTACTTTATCGTAATTACTCTAACTTAATTTTTATTGTCTTATTTAAAATAGTCATAATTGCGGGAATCTTTTATTGCCTAAATCAATTTTTATCTAAATTCCCAATGGCTAATAATAAAACAAAGATAAATTTACTCGCAGAAATTATTGCTGGAGTGTCCAATACAGTCTTTTTAATTTTATCCATTCAAACTTCAAATTTACTATTTGCGGGATATGGATTTTTGATATCAACCTTAATTATTTTCATAATATATTTCACTTTTTGTAATAGAAAGAAAATTCTTTCCAAAAAAGAAAAAGTTCTTTTTAAAATAATATTTGCCTCAATTACATCCATTTTATGTTATGAAATAGTCTATTTCTTTATTAATATCGACTGGATTGGTGCGATAATTTCTATATTATTATATTTTATATTTCTAATTAGTCTAAACGTTACTTCAATAAAAACAGTAAAATCAATATTAAAAATTCTTTTTGATATGTTTAAAGGTTTTTTTGCCAAAAAAAAGCCTTCAACTTCAATTAATGCTTAATAATCAATAGCTCTTCAACTACAAGTCGAATATTACATCTTATGAATTAAATAAAATAGTAATCTGGATTGTTTCAAATAATTTTTAATTGATTGCTAATTAAATTCATTAAAAGAGATATAAGAAGTATAATTAATAAATAAATATAATTTATCTAAAAGCGGTATAGATTAAATTAAAAATTTGCCCGAAGTATAATGACAAGAAAGATTTTAGTAATTGGAGGAGCAGGATTCATTGGAAGCCATTTAGTTGATGATCTTGTTGCTTTAGGACATGAAGTTATTGTATATGACTCATTAGAACCTCAAGTCCATGGCAATATTACAAAACAACCAAATTATTTATCAGAGGATATTAAATTCATTAAAAATGATATTAGAAATAAAGAAGCTCTTGTAGAGATTTTAAATGATGTTGAGGTTGTTTTTCATTTAGCTGCCATGGTAGGTGTTGCCCAATCAATGTACCAAATTGATAAGTATGTTGATGTTAATGTATTAGGAACTGCTCGATTTTTGGATATTTTGGTTAATAACGCCCACGATATAAAAAAATTAATAGTCGCTTCTTCGATGTCAACGTACGGAGAGGGAGCTTATAAATGTTCGAGTTGTGGTGAAATTTCTCCAAAATTAAGAAATACTGCACAATTAGAAAAAGGAGTTTGGGAATTAAATTGTCCTATTTGCGGCAAAAAAGCTGTACCAATACCAACGAACGAAGAAAAACCCCAAGATTGTACTTCAATTTATGCATTAACTAAAAAAGAACAAGAAAAGATGTCTTTATTAATTGGTGAAACTTATGGGATTGACACTACAGCCCTAAGACTATTTAATGTTTATGGGAGTCGTCAAGCATTATCAAATCCTTATACTGGTGTTTGTGCTATTTTTTCTAGTAGTCTATTATCTAATAATGCTCCAACCATTTATGAAGATGGTAACCAATCAAGAGATTTTATTCATGTTAAAGATATATGTCAGGCGTTTCTATTATCGATGGAAAAAGAACAAGCAAGAAATGAAGTCTTTAATGTGGGGACAGCTAATCCAATATCCATAAAGGAGATAGCTGAGATTCTTGCTAAACTTATAAATCCTAATATTACACCAATATTTACTAATCAATTTCGACCTGGTGATATACGACATTGTTTTTCTGATATTTCCAAAATTTCCTCAAATCTTGGATTCAAACCTCAGTATACATTCGAAGTTGGTATGAAAGAGTTGGTTGAGTGGGTAAAAACACAAAAAGATATAGCTTTGGATAAGTCAGCTACTGCTATAAAGCAATTAAAAGAAAAAGGATTATTAAAATAGATTTTACTTCCTTTTTATAATATTATTCAAATAATTCACTAAAGTCCTACTTATTGCTTCAGTCGAACAATACTCATGAAAAAGTCTATTTGCATTATTTTTCACCTTTATTCTCAATTCTTTATCTTTTTTCAACTTTAAAATACTATCAGCTAAGGAATTTGAATTGGCTCTTTCACACAAGATAATATTTTCATCAGGAGTAAATAATTCTCGAACAGCGGGACTATCACATGAAATCATAGGTAAATCCATAGCGAGTCCTTCAAATACTTTATTTGGAATAACTTGGATTGTTTTATCTGTATCCCCAAAAATCCCTAGACCAATATCGAATTGGCAGATATATTCTGGGAGCTGATTCAAGGGTATTTTTCCTTTAAATTCTATATTTTTGAGATTTAGTCTTTTTGCTAAGGCTAAACTCTCGGGAAATTCTTGTCCATCTCCTATAAAAACAAATTTTATGTCTGTTTCTTTT
The DNA here is from genome assembly GCA_019058425.1 of Promethearchaeota archaeon. Lineage (GTDB taxonomy): Archaea > Asgardarchaeota > Lokiarchaeia > Sigyniarchaeales > SOKP01 > Loki-b32. Next base: position 8,679 of record JAHPYZ010000021.1, on the reverse strand, counting down.
TCAAGAATCTTTGCTGCTTCCAAAATATATTGAATTCCTTGTAATGGAATAAAAGTTCCCCAAAATCCTATTATAAATTGTTTGTTCTTCTTAATTTCATTGTTTAATGGATAAAAAATATCATCTTGTGCTCCAATTAGAAATCGTCTATACTTTTTTAATGGTGATTTAAATTTTTCATAAAAATATTTAATGTGAGTATTAGTATCCAATAAAATATAGTCTGATAACTTACATTCTATTAAATCTATAGAATAAAGAATGAAATACCATAAAATTTTTGGTAGTAACTTAGTACGTCCATGCAAATTGCGATCATAATAAACAGTTTGAAGTTTAGAAATAAATTTATCATGTATTAATGGTACTCTTTTTAGATATGCCAAAATCTTTGCTAATAAAAACTGGATTGGTACTTGTGTGTGAAGTAGAATTAAATCTACATCTTTTGAATAAAGAGTTTTGAAATTTTTTAGAAATGAAAACACATTTTTTTTTAGATTATTAGTATTGATATTGTATTGAAATACTTTAATATGATTTGACTGTAACCCTTTTATAAAGATATTATTTCGAGCATAATACTCCTCATAAGCTCCCATGTATAAAACAGATTTTAATCTCCTTTTCATCACAGTTTAACTAAAATACTTGAAAACTGATAACATTAACTATTTTAATTTTTAAAATGAATTAAAAATCCATATGTTCGTGAAGTAAAAGCTAAATTGTATTAAAAATTTAAGAATTAAATCTAAGGTGATTAAATTAATCACTCAAAAATTAATCAATAAGCCTATGAAAATAGTATATTTTGTACATTACTATCCACCACATGTCGGAGCGGGATCATTTAATACTCATAAAATAGTTGAATATCTCTCTAAATATGGTCATGAAGTAAGAGTCATTTGCCAAGGAGATCATGGAAAAAATGTATACATGGGGGACATACAAAAATATTTTATCCCTAATGTCAAAGTACATTATTCTAATCCAGCAGTTAAAAATCCTTTTAATATAATAATTTCACATTTTGAAAACTTAGCTAAATATCTATTAAAGATGAGAAAGTCATTTTCACCAGATATAATTCTATCTCAGTATCATGCCTATCATTTTGCAAGCGTGGTTGGGGGATATCTTTCTAAAATTCTAAAGATTCCTCATATCATAAGATCTCAAGATATTTTTCTTAATTCAGAAATGTATTCTTTTCCTATTAACCTTATATATAAATTAAGCTTTACACGTGTTTTTAAATCAATTCAGAGTTCAAATATTTTTTATGTTAACACATCAGAAATGAAAGAATACCTTTCAAAATTGAAGAAATTAAGAAATGTAAATTTTAAGATACATCCAAACGGTATAGATACAAAAGATTTCTTCCCTTTCAAAAATCAAGAAGATTTAAAAGACAAGTATGGGTGTGAAAATATACTTTTATATGTGGGTTTATTATCAGAGAATTATGCATTGCATAATTTAATTAAAGCTTTACCTCAGATTTTAGAATCACATAAAGATACTAAAGTTTTAATCATCGGAGACGGCCCATCAAAAAAGAAAATATTGAATTTTGTTAATAATCATAATTTAAAAGAACAGGTCCATCTTTTAGGTATTAAACCTCACGGTGAAATACCATATTACATGAATAATTGTGATATCGGGATTGGGTTACTAATCTATAAAAATTACCTTAGATATGTAATTCCAGTAAAATGCTTGGAATATATGGCGTGTAAAAAAACATATATAACAACAGCTTGTTCAACAGATCTAATCAAGGATAATGATGTTGGATTATTATTGAGTAATAACTATACAACAAATGAATTAAGCAATAAGATTATAAAATTAATTGAAGACAAGAAGTTAAGAAGGAGTTTAGGAGAAAATGGTTATAAAAAAATCTATAACAAGTTTCGATGGGAAATGTTAATGGATTATTTTAATAAGGATCTTATGAACTCACTCCAAAGTAAAGAAAGAACGGAGTAAAATTTAAAATCAAAAGAATAATAGTATAAATATGTCCGTTAAAGGTAAAAGAATTGTTGTTACTGGTGCTGCTGGTTTTATTGGCAGTAACTTAACAGATAAACTTCTTGAATTAGGAGCTGAAGTAATAGGGATTGATAATCTTTTTAGTGGGAGGTTGGATAATTTAGAGGCTGCTTTTAAGAACAAAAATTTTGATTTTCAAAAAGGAGATGTAAGAGATCTAAACTTTCTTTTAGATACATTCAAAGATATTGATACAATATATCATGAAGCTTCCTTTGTTAGTGTCCCACAATCCGTTAAAATGCCATCTTCATGTAATGACTTTAATGTGAACGGTATTTTAAACATATTAAACGCGGCTAGAAAAAAAGATATTGAAAAGATAATATTTGCTTCAAGTGCTTCTGTGTATGGTGATACTCCTACTTTACCTAAACGAGAAGATATGCGAAGAATCCCCTTATCACCTTATGGGGTTACAAAGCTAGCTTGTGAAGCTTATATCCAATCATATCATCATGTTTATGGATTAAATGCATGCTGTTTAAGATATTTTAATATATATGGTCCAAGGCAAAGAGATTCCCCTTATAGTGGAGTAATTGCAATATGGATGGGTAAAATTATTAGGAATGAAGATTTAACCATATTTGGAGATGGAGAAAATATAAGAGACTTTACTTATATTAAAGATGTTGTTCAGGCAAATTTATTGGCGGCAGAACATAATATTGGTGGTGAAATTTTGAATATAGCTTGCGGATCTCCAATTACACTAACTGAACTTGCTAAATTAATGTTGAAGCTAACAAATAAAGAAAATCTCAAAATTAACTATTCTGATCCAAGACCGGGTGACATATTGCATAGTTAT
>JAHPYZ010000021.1:0-5782 GCA_019058425.1 Promethearchaeota archaeon | reverse complement strand
TAGTTATGGAGATATGTCAAAAGCTAAACAGTTAATTGGTTTTGAAGCAAAATTTAATCAAGAGGAAGGTCTTAGAGATTACTTCAAATGGTATCGTAAAGAATACAACGTAGATTTAAATATTAACTGAGAAATTCAAAATATCTTGATGGTTTTGACTTTTTCTTTTATTATACCTTAAAATCTGAAGTATAGAACATTTGAGAATAAACTTTTAATTAATATAATTTTTAACTAATTTAATAAAAGTATTCAGATCTCAATGATAAAGAATAAGAACATTTTAATTACTGGTGGAGTCGGTTTCATAGGGTCTCATTTATTTGAAAAATTAATTGAAAACGATAATTATGTTTTGATTGTAGATAATTTTAGTAGCCCATATTCTGAAAATGATACTATTTTTTCAGATATAACAAAAAATTATGAAATTAAAAAAGACTTCGAATTAATAAAAGGAAACTTAGTGGATAATTCAATACTCATGAGTATCGATTATGATATAGACATTATTTTTCATTTAGCAGCCATACCAGGAGTTCGTTATTCTATTAAGAATGCAGGAGAGGTTACAAATAACAATATTATTAGTACAGTTAATATATTTGAAAACGCATTAAAGAAGGGTGTCAAGAAAGTTGTATTTGCATCATCTTCTTCAGTATATGGAAATCCTGTATATACTCCTGTTGATGAAGATCACCCTAAAAGTCCAATTTCTCCTTATGCCGTATCTAAATTATCTTGTGAACTTTATGCAGATTATTATTTTCGAGAGTTTCAATTGCCAGTAACTTCTCTTCGGTTTTATACAGTTTATGGTCCAAGAGGTAGACCTGATATGGCAATTAGAATCTTTATAAATAACGTTATGCACGATAAAACACTAAATATATTTGGTGATGGAGAGCAGATTAGAGATTTTACATACATATCAGATATTATTGATGGGTTAATTCAAGCTGCAGAAAAAAGTAAGTCTTCAGGTGAAATTTTTAATTTAGGATGCTCTAATCCAGTTACTTTAAATCAATTAATCGACAAAACCTATGAAATCGCAAAAAAACCTAAGAATGTTCGATATCTTGAAAAGCAGAAAGGAGATGTAAAAGTTACACATTCTAATATTGAAAAGGCAAAAAAAATGCTACAATTTGAACCTAAAGTTAATATAGACGAGGGTTTAAGAAAGACTTATGATTGGCAACTTACTACTTTGAAATAGATATATAATTTATGAAAATGTTAAGATATGAAGAATATTAAAAATAACTTCTACAGAATCTTTTTTTATATAAAAGATAGAATTAATCTAGTCTTCTTTCTATTATCTATTGCTTCTATTCTAATTGTTTTAATATATTTATTAGGATTTTCATCAGTCTTTTTTCAACCGTTCACTTTTTTAAGTACAATTTTTATTTATTTATTTTTACCCTCATATCCTATTTTTTTTGTAATATTTAAAAAAAAGGATTTCAATTTTTTAGAGAAACTTAGTTTAACAGTAGTTATGAATTTGGTTTTCTATATTCTTACAGGTTATATTGGTCATATTCTTAGAATCCCTCTTACAGGCTTTTTTTTCTTTTTTGCTTTATTATTATGCTATTTTACAATAATTTCATATGTAGCATATGGCGAATTTAAAACTCGAGTATTTATTTTTTTTAAACCTGAAAATTCTCTCAATAAATATAATAAAAAGAGTAAAAATTTTTCGTTAATTAGTAAGATTAAAAATCTGGTTCCATTGAGTGGATTTTTACTACTTATTTTTATATCTTTGATCTGTATTTTAAATGTTGTAAGAGTAAGTTATTTTGCAGGTACAGATCCATGGAAACATATTTTTAATAGCAAGATAATTACAGAATATAATTATCTTCCACTTCACAATTATAAAGGTGGGATGGGTTTATACATAATTGAAGCAGTTATTACTTTTTTTTCTGGTATAGATCATATTCTAATTCCACGATATTTCTTATTTTTTACTTTCTTCATATCAAGTTTAATTTTTTATAATATCACCAAGAGGATTTTTAAAAATCAAAATTTAGCATTTTTTAGTGTTTTTATCTTAGGGTTCTCCTCATTAGGATTTTCAATAATGATGATACAGTATTGGCCTTCTGGTTTGACTTTAATTATGTGTTTAATGGTATTTTTCTTGTTATACGTAAGAATACAAAATTTAATTCAATTAGAGCGTCCAGAGAAAAAGGTTATCTTTAAAGATATTTATTTCACTTATATCTTAGTTTCACTAATCTTTATAGGTACATTTCTTACTCACGTGATAACCGCTACAATTTTTTTATTTTCATTCATTTGGTTATACTTAATATATTTCTTAAAAGATCCTCGACGAGGTATTGATTTAATATTTGTTATTGGATTATTTGTGTTTTTATTAATTTTGAATTCTTTAGGAATTGGTAGAGATTATATGAGCTTTTTTATTCCAACTAATCTTCCATGGTATTTTTTTATAGCGATTGGTATAGCTGGAATCATAGCAGGAGCATTCGTTTTTTGGAAGATCCTAAAATCGATTAATTTTACAAAAGGAAGATATAAATCAGCAATATTTGGGACGACAAATACAATTTATAAGAGAATTGAAGATAAAATTATAATTCCCTTTATTTTTTGCACAATAATTCTAATTACAATTGTTACGTTAATAGTCAATCTTTTTTTGTTTAAATTTGAAACCATTAGTGTATTAAACGTTTCTGAAATTCTGTTATTTAGTATTTTTGCATTCTGGGGTTTAATTATATTTCAAAAGAAGCCAAAAGGTAAAGTTATGTTTATTTGGGGCATATTTTTTGTTTTTTTATTAGCAGTAGGTTTTGTACTTAACATATTTTTGATCAAAATAATGGTATGGGAAAGAATATTATATCTAATTGCTCCTATAATCGTTATTGGATTTATTTCATATATTTATAAGCTCATAAAGTTGAATTCAATACAATTTCTCCGCGTTAAACTTATTATTTTTATAATTATTACATTTTCATTATTTACAACTTATTTTTATGAATCTATAAGTATTGAGATATTCAATACGAAAAGAAGGGAGGTAAACACTCTACAGTGGTATTCAAATAATACCTCTAATGAAAATGTTATTTTTTCTGAATTTGGTTGGGGCTATGTAATTGAATATTATAATTTTCCATTTGATGACAAAGATAAAGCTCTATTATACAATCAGAGTATATATATCATAGCCACTCAAATCGATTTATTTCCACCGGATAATCATATTAATGAAAGTGGGGTAAATCTTTTAAGACAATTTAAAGAGGATTATAAATCTGATGTATACATAATTTTTGAAAATGATTATATAATAGATAAAGGTTTTGAATTGTTTGGGCGGTTAACACCAGAAGAAACAGAAGAATATTATAATCTGAGTTATTTAAATAAAATTTGTTCATCAAAAACTGAAGATGGATTAGAAATTCCTCTATATTGGGTTATTTAAATATCTCATAATCACCTGGAAATTTAAAATCCTGTTTCTCATTTAAAATTTTATTTTTATCTCCCTCTATCTTTACCATTTGAGGGATTTTGCCAGTTTGACCTACTTTATTTTCTCTAGATATAAATGCTCCAATGAGCCCGTCAACATCATCTACAGCATCTAGTCCTTTTTTTATAGATTTTTCAATGTCACGTCCTTTAACTAAATTGCAAATTTTTGTAGCTGCTGCGTCTGCTAATGCTGCATTTTGCGCAAATATTGTCACAGCATCCGCTTGCCCTAAACTAATTGCATGTCCAATTGTTGCGGAACTTGTACCAATCCCCAGAGGACAATCATTTTCTTTTATTAAAAACCCTAAATTGAGATTCAATTCATTATCTCCCGCATATAGCCCAATAGTTATTGATTTTTTGGAGTCAATTGCAATTTCTCCTCCGTTTTCAACTAGGGCAATTTTAGGTGGTATAAAATCAGACATTTCATCATTAGCACCGATTTTCATTGTATCAAGCATCAAGTCTGCTAATGCTCCAGCTACAGCAGCCATAGGTCCTACATCGCACATATCTGCGACTTTAGCCATAATATTAATGATTTTTAAATCTGTTTTTACTTTAATAGGAGTAAAAGAATCTAGAAAGTGCTTATCTTTTGCTGTATACTTTTCTAAATTACGTCGGTGGTAAAAAAAGCTCTTTTTTGCACTTAAAATAGCCTTCTTTGAGTCAGATATGATTGTAATATCGGATTCTTTTTCCAAAAAACGTGTTTTGTAAGTTTTCAAATCAATATAAAGAGTAAAATCGTTAATATTTTTGATATCTAAAGAATCTAATAACTAAACAAATATAAATAAATATATTTTCATTATGTATGTAAAGAAATTATCCCTTAATTATGAGTAAAGTAAAATACGAAGAGATTGTCTCTCAATTAAAATCTGACCTAAAAGCTGAATGTGCTATAGCAAATAAATATGGAATCATTTTAGGTTCAGTAATAAAGGAGTTTGCTAAAGGGAAAGTTATTCCCCAAGGAATACTATCGTTGATTTCAAATTCAAAAGATATTGCAAACGAGTTAAATTTAAATAAGATAACCTCTTTTGCGTTAGAATCCGAAAAATATAATTACTTATTCACTTTTAGTAAAGAATTGATACTTATATCAAAATTAGATTTAGATGTAAATTTAGCAAAGTTTATGCCAAGTATTAGTGTGTTTTTAAAGAAATTAAATGTGAGCATAGCAGAAGAAGAAGTAAAAAGTTTCTCTGTCTTTGATTTTTCAAAGGAAGTCTTAAAAATTGAAGATACTTTACAAAGTGAAAAAATTAAGAAAAATAAGTACTCAATAATAAAAGATTTAGTAAAGCACATTTCAAGCTAAGTGTTAATAGGTATAATGATATAAATCATGGTGAGCGATTATTTTAAGGCAAGTATATGTTTACAGAAGCAATGAAATTCTATATTATAGACATTTTGGAAAAGCGCTAAAGCAAGAAATAATAGATCTTTTAGTCGAAGATATCAATAATGAAGCCCTAATTAGATCAGAGTCTAAGATGGATTTTCATGATTACTATAAATTTAGAGTATCTTATATTACAAGCAAACAAAATAATCTAATATTTTTATTTGTAACAAGTCTGACTGATAAATTTGAGAATATCAAAAAAGAGTTAGAAAAGTGTAAAAGTGAATTCTTAAGTTTATTTGAAGATATTTTGCAGCACCATTTTGATGCAAAGACTTTTGAAGTTTTTGATCCAACTATAGATTCAATCCATAGGAACCTAAGACCTAAAATATCTCTTGTTGGATTTTCTGGAGTTGGGAAAACTACAATTACTAAATTAATCAAAGCTGATGAAATTCCAATGCAACATATACCAACCATTACGGGAGATATTGCAACTATTAAAATTGGAAAATTACATTTTCATCTTTGGGATTTTGCTGGCCAAGAACAGTTTAGTTATTTATGGAATAATTTTATCAAGGGGAGTGATGCGGTTCTTTTAATCACTGACTCTTCATTAGAAAATATTGAAAAAAGTAAATATTTTTTAGAATTAATTAAAGAGCAAGCACCTAACGCTCAATCTGCAGTTATTGGTAATAAACAGGATTTAAAAGGTGCTTTGGATGCTGTTCAAATTGAGAAAAACCTGGGTTTAAAAGCATATTCTATGATTGCTTTGGATCCAAAAAATCGTGATAAAATGATCCAAATTATCGCTGACATCTTAGAAATGAGTGCGGAGGT
>JAHPYZ010000108.1 GCA_019058425.1 Promethearchaeota archaeon | reverse complement strand
CTATAGGAGGAGGTGCGGGATCTCGTGAAGTAATTTTAACTATTTGAGGATTACCTATCTGACCTGAAGTGATTGATTCTTTACATCTTATAAAATTACGATCAAAACGTCGATTAAATCCCACCATGAGCTTTATCCCTGCTTTTTTTACGATTGAAAGTGTATCTCTAATCCGTTTTATGTCTGTATCAATTGGTTTCTCACAAAAAACATGCTTTTTTGCTTTAGCCGCTTCATGAATAAATTTGGTATGTGTATCTGTAGGTGAACATATTATCACTATATCAATTTCAGGGTCATTAAAGATTTCGTAAATTTCACTAGTTAGTTTTGGTATACCGTTTTCTTCTGCCCATTTTCTCAATTTATCATTTATATCTATATCAGCCACAATTTTTAAATTAGCTTCAGGAATTTTGCTTAATAAATTTTCAATATGAATTTTACCAATTCTACCGGCTCCAATTACTCCAACAGTAAAAGATTTTGTCATAAATTATCACACATAAATTTTTAACAATTTGTATTTCAGAATATTAGAAAAAACACCCAATTTGGAAATTTATTTAAAGTGAAATATCAAATATTTAATCATATTTAATTTTAGTATTTCACATTAAAAAAAGATGGTTTTAAAATAAATTTCTATAGGAAGTGAGAAATGATCGTATGAATGAAAATGAATCTGGAAAAATTTCTTTACGCACGAAATTAGGCTTTGCCTGTGGAGAAGTTGGAGATAATATGGCTCTTAACACTTTTACCTTTTTAATTTTTACATTTTATTTCACGGTTGTGAAAATACCTGCTCCTTTAATGACATTAGGTTTTATACTTTGGGCATTATGGAATGCGTTTAATGATCCGTTAATTGGTTATCTTTCTGATAGAACAAAAAGTAGATGGGGTCGTAGGATACCTTGGATGCTTGGTGCTACTATTCCACTAGGAGTTTTAATGATTTTATTATTCACTCCTCCAACGACTTTTACTCAAAATCAATCAGTTTTTATTTATTTCTTCGTAATATTAATACTTTTTGATATCTCATACACATCGTTTAATTTAAACTATAATGCTCTTTTTTCTGAAATGTTTGTTGATATGAGAGAACGCAGTTCAACAGGAAGAATTCGTATAATTTTTGTCTTAATTGCAACAATGTTCGCACTGGTATTTCCTACTTTAGTAATTGAGGACATTACTAATATTAATGATGATCCAATCACAATAACCCAATATCAAATATCCGGAATTGTCGCAGCGATAGTTATATTTGTATTCTATTTTTTAATCCTTAAATTTGGGGTTAAGGACCCTAAGCATTTATCAAAGGATGCAGAATCAGCTATGTCTTTCACAAATACTCTGAAATTTACATTTAAACATAAGTCGTTTTTACTGTTTTTATTCCCTGCTCTCGGTACTTGGCTGGTAATAAATATTTTACCAACATTATCTCCCCTTTTTTTTACATATGCCGTTGGAATTACTGATACAGAATTAATAGGGATACTACTAATGGTAATGTTTCTTGTTTCTGCAGCATCTACTCCTTTATGGGAGTGGATAAGAAATAAAAAAGGCGCTCGAATGTGTGGTTTGATAGGAATTGTGTTATTCTTAGTGTCGGTACTACTATTTGCTTATTCTACTGATTTTGGTATTGCCATGGTCTTTATGGTAATTCTCGGAGTAGGATTAGGAGGAGGACTTTACTTTTATGATCAATGTATCGCTGAAATAATTGATGAGGATGAAATCACGTATGGTGTACGACGATCTGGTATCTATTATGCAGTTCTTAATTTCTTCATTAGACTATCTATGATTCTTAATTTCGTAATTATTGGATTAGTTTTTACTTCAACAGATTGGATGAATTATACACCAAATCCGGGAGTAGATGTTATTCTAGGCTTGCGAATTTTAATGGGCATTTATCCTGCGACTGTTTTAGCGATCTCTCTAATTGGGATGTATTTATATCCAATTAAAGGAGAACGACTTAAAGAAAACAGAAGAAAATTAACTGAATTGCATGATAATAAGAAAAGTAGCATTTGAAAGATATGATTTAATAATTATTCCTTTTTTTTTTTTTTTAAAGAAATCTAGAAATAGTTTATTTCTTTCTTTAACTAACATATATATTATTAATAAAAATAATTTTAAACATAAGTAAAATGAAAACTGTACAAATTAGAGCAAAATGGGATCCAAAGCCAGAATTTAAGCTGGGTTCTAAAGATATTCAAGGAAAATTAACTTACTTAGGCTCACAAGTATGGCGTAACCCTGTTGTTGAAGTAATAGAAAAACCAAAACCTCAAATTAAACCAAATGAAGTATTGATCAAATTAAAAAGGTGTGGGATCTGCGGATCCGATGTACATATGGCCCAGAAATATGAAGATGGATATATTTATTATCCAGGTTTGACCGCTTTTCCAGTAACTATAGGACATGAGTTTGCTGGTGAAATTGTTGAAGTTGGAAGTAAAGCAATTAATAAACGAACTGGAAAGCTTTATGAAAAAGGAGAACCTGTTACAGTTGAAGAAATGGTCTGGTGTGGTGAATGTAAACCTTGTTGTGATGGTTATCCAAACCATTGTGAACGATTGCAAGAAATTGGTTTTTCTATTGATGGTGCTTATGCCGAATATATCGCGGTTCCTGCCAAATTATGTTGGAGCTTAAAGAAGTTAGAAGATAAATATGATGATATCTTTAAGATTGGAAGCTTAGTAGAACCAACTTCAGTAGCATATAACGCAGTAATTGAAAGAGGTGGGGGAATTAGACCAGGGGAGAATGTAGTAATTCTAGGCGCAGGGCCAATTGGTCTAGCCGCAGTAAAAATCTTGAAGACTGCTGGAGCTGCAGTATGTATTGTTTCAGAGCCAGAACAAAGTAGAGCTATATTAGCTAGAGAAATGGGTGCTGATTATGTTATTAATCCAATTAATGAAAATTTTGTTGATAAGATAAAAGAATATACTGATAATGAGGGAGCATCAATATATCTTGAAGCAACAGGATTGCCAGATATTGTAACAAGTGATATACAAAATGCTATTTGGGAATGTAAAGCAGTTAATAGTACTGTAGTTATAGTAGCTAGAGCAGAACAAAATATGCCAGTGTGTGGTGAATATTTCCAAGTAAGAAGAGCTCGTATTGTTGGTTCTCAAGGTCACTCTGGGCATGGTAATTTTCCGAATGTGATAAATTGTATGGCTGCTGGAATGGATATGGCACCAATGGTTACAAAAGAAATATCTCTTAATGAAGTCCCCGAATATCTTAAAATTTTACAAACAGATAAAGAGAATTGTAAAATTTCAGTTAAGATAGACTAAAACTTCAAATTAATAATAACAAAAGATAATCAAAACTTTTTTATATCATTTTCATCTATTTTTTTTATTCAAAAATTATAATTTTGGAAGAGATCTGATATTATGAATGAAAATAATAATGATAATGAAGATATTGAATTAAGTGAACAAACTGAAACTAGCGAGCAAATTCTTGAAGAACAAAAAAAACAGAAAGAAATTACCTTAAAAAGAAAAGAAACCAGTCCTTTTAAAATAGACAATCCAGAATCTTTAGAAATCATGGAAGAAGAATCCTTTTATAGAAACCCATCGACTAACATTATAGAAAGTGAGAATTTATACTATATTCTCGTCGAATTGCCTGGATTAGACAAAAAAAATGTTAAAATTTCTGTTCATGAAGGAATTTTAGAATTAATAGGAGAAAAAGCAATAGAAGAAAAAGATAAAAAGGACGAGAAAAAGGATAAAGATAAGGAAAAGAAAGAAAAAAAGGATGAAAAGAAAGATAAAGATAAGAAAAAAGAAAAACATAAAAAAATTAAAGGTAACTATTTGAGGAGAGAAATTCGAACCACTAATTTCTTTAGACGTTTTCATTTACCGGAAGATATAAATACAGAAGAAATTGATGCAAGTTTTAAAAATGGTATTCTCAGGTTAGAAATCCCTAAAAAATCAGCGAGTACTAGTGAAAAGAAAGTAATAGAAATAAAATAAATTCTAAATTTTATAATAATCTAATTTTTCCTCTTTTATTTAATTTTTATAAAATTGATCGTAAATATTCTGATGATTCTTTAGCGACCTCCTCAAATGAAGGTTTCATTATCGTTTCAATTGAAGCAAACCCATCATAAGCCGATTTTTTAAAAGTGTTTAGAAATGTCTTAAAGTCAAAATGACCTGTTCCTGGGGCTCTACGTGTGCAATCTGCTAGATGTAAATGAGCGACATATTGAGTTATTTCCTCTAAATAATCCCAAATATAACCTGGATCTTCCTCTAAATAAGTATGGAAAGAGTCAATTAATAGTTTTAAGTTTTTTGAGCCAATTTCTTCTATTAAATTTATTGAATCAGATATTGTATTATAAGAATCAATTTCAAATCTATTAATTGGCTCAAATAATAGTACTACTCCATTATTTTCAGCTAAACGGCAACATTCCTTAAGGGATGATTTAATATTATTTTTTTCTTTTTTTGAACTACTCTCAAAATTAAATCTTCCTCGGATTAATCCAATAATAACTTTCGATTGGACTTTTTGTGCTAAGTCTATATATTTATTAATTCTTTGAATTCCTTTTTCCCTTATAAGCTCATTGTGATGTCCTAAAGAATAACCAAAACGAATATAGGTGCTCCCAGTCCCAATAGCAGAGATCTCAAAGTTATAGGAATCTTTTATATTATTTATCTTTTCAATATCGATTTTTTCAGGTTCTAGAAGAGATAATTCAATACCATCATAATATAAAGAACTTAAAAATTCACATAATTCAGCAAAATGTTTTAAAACTTCATCTTGAGTACTTTTAGATTCATTTAATCCAGCAACAATGCTTAATTTCATGATATAAATATCTATTGAATTTGAATAGGATAGTGCTTTACTCATATAATAATATTCAGCTAAAATTTTTAAAAATAGCAAAAAAAGAAGAATCCCGATCAAAAATTTAAATTTAAATTTTTTGTATGATGATATAGAAATATGACAGATTGGAATTTACCTCCTAAAGAGGGACATATGGATAAACCAAGTGGGGTATATCTTCAAAATATGTCTATAGCAGAAATTAAAAAGAGAGTTAAGGAGAATGATGTTATCATCATTCCTTGTGGTTCAACTGAAAATCATGGGCCAGCAGCTTGTATTGGAGAAGATACTTTCTTAGTCACTCGAATGGCAGAACTGGTGGCTCAGAAAACTGGTTGTACAGTCGCTCAACCGACATGGTATGGTTCACATCCTTATCATCATGTCGGAATGCCAGGTACGATAATTGTACCTGAGGAAACATTTAAAGCTTTATTAAGAGCTGTAATGGCCGGATTATGGAATATGGGATTTAGAAAGATGATATTATTAAACGGGCACGGTCAAGAGTATGTAATACCATCGGCAATTCACGAATTTGCTAAAAATTATCAATTACCTATGATTGTATGTAATGTCAACTGGTATCACGCAATTCCTCAACATTGTATGGATCAAGAACATGGTGGTCCATTTGAAACGCCTTTTATTCATGCTGATGAAGCTGAAACATCTTTCTCAATGACTTTATTTCCTGAAATGGTGAAAAAAATAGATGAATGTGAGGATAATACTCCAGTAGGATGGATGCCAGAAGGGCATGTGGATAAAGCGGGAAATATTTATCAACGTCCTATTAAATGGTATGGTCAAGTTGGCTTCGGTCCTATCGAAGTGTCTGCTTATCCAGAAGGCCATGTGGGGTGCCCTAGCAAAGGAACTTTTGAAAAAGGAAAACCTGGTATTGAAGCATTTCTCGATTACTTAGAAAAACTTGTTAATGACATACTGACAACTTTTCCACCTGGAAAGCTTCCCCCTATTGAAGGAATTACGCAACGAGATCCAAAAGAAATTGAGCCTTATATTAAAGGTCCCTTGAATGGAGGAAAGAGTATTTATGAACTGAGATATCCCCCTTAAATCTTATTTTTTTATTATAATATAAAAAGATTCTCTAAAAGTTAAATAGGATATAATACCTAAAAAGAAGATAAAAAAAAGTAGATAAAAGTTAAATTTGTCCTCCACAATACGAACAAAATTGCGCTGCATCCTTAGTTATTGGCGTTCCACAATTAGAACAATATTTTGCTCGTTCTTCTATAACTTCTTCTGTTTTTGGAATCGATAAATGCTTTATTTGTCCTGTTGTTGTATTAAATTTGCCTCGTAATTGACCTGAAGCTTTCAAATCTAATATAATAGCATTGATATCCCTTCGGGAAATTCCCGTACTCCTGCTAATTTCATCTATAGTTGTTTCAGGATTTACTTGAAATTCTGATAAAACAACATTTCTTAGCTTACTTCTATTGGTTATTGCAAATATTTGTCCAACTAAAATACTTATCCCTATTGCGAGTGATATAAATCCCCACCATGACCATACATTCCAAGGGATAAATGAGGAAATTCCCCAATAAAGGAAAGCACCAGCAATTATCAATGCACATATAGAAAATCCTTCAGAATATTGATTTTTTTTATATTTCATATTTAATCCCAATATTTTTCAATTAATTTCAATAGATTCTACAAAATTATTGTGAAATACTTAATATATTTTTACTTTATTTTTATACACTTCTAATTTTAAGAAAGGAAAACAGAAATGTAAAAGGATAATGGATTGTTAAATGATCCTTAATTAGTTATTATACACCTATTTATAATTTCAAAAACAGAAGAGAAATCTACTTGATCCTCAGTAAGTAGGATAATAATTTTTTCTAAAATCTTAATTGAGAGAATATAAAAATTATCTGAATGAATAACATTGAAATCAGGGGTATGAACTCCGATTTCCATTGCTATTTCTTCTGCTAACTCGTATAATTGCGACATATTTAACCCTATTGATGACTTATTGAATTCTTGATTGATATAAGATTTTATGACAGCCCCATTTTTGGAAGTAATTATAATAAAATACAAACCAGATTGACCTAATTCTTTTATTAATGTATCTACTACTAAATCCGGATTCAAGATAGCAGTCATTATGATATAAATTATTAGTTTTAGAATTTATAATTTTAGGTACAATTTGTTGTTTTTACATGAAATATTGATTTTTATGATATGTGTATTAATGAAATATGTTATAGAAATGTTGATTTGATTACTCTACCAATTCTCTAAACTAAACTAAATAAATAAGTTATATTTCAAAATACTGGTCAATTACCTTCTCAAAACTGTGAAAAGGAGCTAAATCTCCATTAAAACCAACGACATATGAAGAATAATACCTAAATAAGAACTCTTCTACAAGTAATTGCATATATCTTTTGATATTTTCTGAACAATTTGGTTTTTCAACTATATATGCGAAAATAACATTACTCTTAGTTTTTAAAAACATTTGGCACCCATTTCCAAGATTTATATCTTCAAGTTTTAATCCATATTCTCCTCCAGCAATAAAATCTTGCGAATAAATCAATATTGCTGAAATAAAACCTGCAATTTGGAAATTGTTATTAGCCATATAAGGTCTATCTTTATTTATCTTTGAAAAATACAAAAATCCAGCCTTGTCTATAATAAATAATCCTACAATTCCTTTAGCTTTGGGAATATCAACCAAAGTATTACAAATTTTTCTTATCTCTGTTTTTGATGTATCGGGGGTTACACCATTATATATCCTTTTAGATAAATGATAGAGCTCTGCGAAATTCATTAATTTTTCTGTCTGATCAATATACATAATTATGAGTTTACTATCTTTCTCTTTTCCGAAAAAATGTATATATACTGTAAGATTACCTATAGTATCTTTAATATAACCTTGCCTTTTTTCTGCAAAAGTATCTCCATATAGATCAATAATTTTAGTTGTAAGTGAAATACCAATCCCCTTTTGAAAAATGATCTCAATATATCCCTCAGCATTTATCTCTGAAATAGAAAATCCTCTTAATTGAAACATTGGGATATTTTCTCCTAAATCTTGATGGTTTTCATTTAAAATAATCATTGATTTATGAAAAACTTTTTGTACCAAATATCACTTTTGTGTTAATAAAATAAACATGATTAAGATATTTAAATTTATTTTTTGATCAATAATTATATTTTTGACAACAAATGAACATAATGAACTTAAAATTAATCCGTTGGATTGAGATCTTTATAGATAAGTCTTTTTTTTTAAAAAAAGTAAAAAACTCACTCTTATTAATAAATTGGAAGCTTAAAATAATAATTTAAGAAAATTTTACTTTCTTATGAATCCACTAAATATTTCTGAATAATACCAAAATCAGATAAATTAAAAGGTTTTAAAATTGCTCCTGTAGCCCCTAATTCATGAATTTTTTCTTCTATTTCAACTCGTGGTATTGCTGTTAAGAAAAATACTGGAATATCTCTTATCTTACTATCCGCTTCAATTCTCTTCATCAATTCATAACCATTAATATCTGGTAAGATAATATCAAGCAAGATCAGTTTAGGTCTATTTCTTTTAAGTTCCCTGAGACCTTTAAAACCAGTTGAAACTCCTTTACATGAGACATCCAGTGATTCGAAGTAACTTGTTAGTAGATTCACGGTTTCAATATCATCCTCAATCAACAATAAATCATACTCAACCATCTCCTCGATTTCCTCTTCCTTCTTTGGTTCAAATTTATCTAAATAGTCAATAATTTTATTTTCAAGAATGGAACATTGCCCTAAAACATTTTTTATTATTGATAATACCTTGTCTTCTAAATTATTCCCATATGCTTCAATAATAAGTTGTAAATAACCTTTAATCGAAGTTAGGGGCTCCTTTAAATCATGTGATAAAATTGAGAGAAGATCAATATTTACATTTGTATCTTTAATTGTAATTTTCGACTTATAATCCATAAAGAATTTCAATGCTTCTCTAATTAATTTTGATAAAGTAGAATAATCATTATTATCCGCAAAATTTAACCATTCATCTTTGATATCCTTCAACACATATAAAGAAATTCTTTCCTTATCTAAATCGTTACTTGCTTCTCCTTTCTGCCATTTCTTAAAACTTTTTGTAACATTTCCTCGCCAAATAGCCCTCTTCCCCGTTTCGTTCTCAAAATTTTCCATTTCTTTTGTCTTATTCAGATTAGTAGGGATATTACTCACCTTTTATTGGATTATAATTAGTGCTTTTTATACATATTTATTAGATTTTACATATATAAGTTTTATTTTACGTCAATATTTAGATTGAAAAGATAAGTGAATAGAATAACCTGATATAAACAAAAAATTAAAAAAAAAAAAGTTAGAATTAAAATCTTAATTCTCAAAAATGGAATTATTCATCTAATGTTAATGATCTCTTTAAATCCTCTGCTAATGTACCTAACTTATGGGCAGTAGATGTTACTTCTTCCATTGAGGCGGTTTGTTGCTCTGCAGAAGCACTTATCCCTTCCATTGCACTAAATGAGTAATTAATTTTACCAATTACATCCTTAATTTTATCATTAGTGTTCCTTACAGCGTCTTTTGATTCTTCAGCTAATTTTCTAACTTCATCTGCGACCACAGCAAAACCTCTTCCTTGTTCACCTGCTCTTCCCGCCTCAATACTTGCATTCAAAGCTAATAAGTTAGTTTGATCTGAGATGTTTGTTATAATACTCATAACATTATCAATTTCATTGGTAGAACGTATAACATCCTCGCTATTAGTTGTCATTTGTTGAGTAGAAGATGCAATTTCTTCAGATGCAGCATTGACTTCGCTTGCGCTAGCTGCTAACTCATTTGCAATATTTGCTACGTTAATACTAGCATTTGATGCAGCCTCTATAACACTTTTCATTTTATTACTTGATCTTTCAATTCTTTGTTCTAAAAAAGGTATCACAGCAAAAAATAATGCTACAGTTCCAGTAAACAAAGCAAAACTTTCGCCAAAAGCATCCGCCATATCTGCGTCCCATAATTGCCACTTATCAAGAAGATTGCCGAGTGTATATAAGGCGCCTCCGATTGTAGAAAAAACGTATATTGCGTTAGTTGGCGTTCTTTTTCTGAAGTAGATAAAAGTAGATATAAAAATAGCAATAATAAAGAAAATCGTTCCAACTAAATTAAACCCTCCATCAAGGAGATCCGCAGGATCAATTTGATATAACATTTAATCCCTCACCGTTCAACCTTTTTAATATTTAATTTGATTGGCTTTCCCTTTATAACCTTACTATAAGATTCATAAAGAGCCGCAACACACATCAGAATCCCCGCCATCATGGCAAAAAAATGCTCCATGAAATTAAAAGTATCAGGAAGCACAAATGCTTCTAAATTTGTAGATAGAAATACCATAAATAGAGCATAATAGCCTGGAAACCATTTCAAAATATCCCTTCTCTTTTTTAAAAGATAGGGTGAAAAAGCTACTGGAATGGATAAGATTATTAAAACCATTAATTCATTAATTTCTAAACTTGGCATTCATTAATCGCTTTAAAATTGTTTTTTATAAAGTATTACTATTAAAGCTAAAATCCCTTCTTACTAATATTCATAAAATAACTTTAATAGAACTTTTTTATATATAATAAAAGTTTTTGTATATAAATACTCATTTTTACACAATATTCCTACCTATTATGTACAAAAAAAATATTGCTTTATAGTATAGAACAATTTTAAGTAAACGACGAAAATTAAACAAAACCGAAAAAAAACAATGTTTTGGTTAATCAGAAAAATTAAAAAATAAATAAATTTAAATACCAAAAGTTTATAAAATTATGTAAAGTCATATAAAATTGATAATTTTCTTTAAATTATTATAAAATATATATAGAACTTGAAAATTTTATCTATCTAAATTTCAATAAAAAAATAGGGATTTAATTTATATCATAATTTCTTTGGATTAAATTATATTCTTTACAATTTTTGGAGAGAAAGATGATGTAGTCGCATTTTTACTTTGATAGCGTAAAATAAGATTAAGGGAATTTTAATGCAAGAATTAGAACAAGAAATCAGGCGAAATGATGACGAAAAAACGGATTTAACTAATTCTAATGATTATTTAGAAACAATTGGAAATCTTAATAGAATAAAAAACAAACATGATTTTATTCTTAATAATATTTTAGATATAATTTTGGAATTAGATGAAAAAGGTACTATCATATTTATTAATCCTCAAGTTGAAAATCTGTTTGGTTTTAAACCTGATAAAGTATTAGGGAAAAATGCATTAAAATTTGTACACCCCGAGGATCTAAATTATGTTTTGAAGAGTATTCAAAATGCTTTTCTTTATAATGAAGATTTTGGAATTGAGTATCGTTCGATTCATAAAAATGGACAATATATTCCAGTATATGCAAAAGGCATAATAAGATGTGTTGAAAATAAGAAAAGCTCATTCTTAATTATAAGGGATATATCAAAACAAAAACAAATTGAAAGAAAGTTTATTGAGTCAGAGGAAAAATGGAGAAAAATATTTGAAAATTCCCCAAATGCAATTCTGCTGATTGATATTAAAGCTTATATAATAGATTGTAATTCATCCACCAAAAAATTATTTGGTTTTGGTAAAAAAGAATTAATGGGTAAAAATATCTTAAAGATTTCTGCTATCCCAAATGAATTTATGCCAATTGTTTTGAAAGGATTTAAAACTCTACAAAAAGGTGGAATTCCAGAACCTCAAGAAATTCAACTTTATACAAGAGAAGGAAAAAGAGCTTGGTTTTATTGTCAAATTTCTCTGGTTAAATCGAATGATGAGAATTTGATACAGCTCACAATTCAAGACTTAAGATTACTAAAAAAAGCCAGAAAAAAACTAGAAGATTATGAGAAAAATTTTCAGGTCCTATTTAATAATTCAACTAGCGGAATTGCTTATCATAGAGTTGTCTATGATAATTTAGGAAATCCAGTGAATTATGTAATCACAGATGTAAATCCCAAATATGAAAAAATTCTTCTTATTAAAAAAGAAGATGTAATAAATCGAACTGCAACTGAAGCATATAATGTTGAAAAGGCACCTTATTTAGGATTATATTCTAAGGTAGCAGATAATCAAGAATCGATCACTTTTGAGACATACTTTACATCAATGGATACTCATTTTAGAATTTCAGCAATCTCTCCAAGAAAAGGCGAGTTCATTACTGTATTTGATGATATTTCTGAAAGAAAGAATTCAGAATTAAAATTAGTAGAATCCGAAGAAAAATTCAGAACTATTACAGAACAATCTTTCATTGGGATTGCTATTTTGCAAGATTTTACTTTTAAATATGTTAATAAACAATTTTCAGATACTTTAGGTTATTCTTCTGATGATATTCTAAAATGGAAACCAAGAGAATTTTTCCAAATCATTCATCCGGAAGATAAAGAAATGGTACAAACCATAGCAGAAGAAAAATATTATAGAACAAAAGGAGTTTTAGCAAATATACAATTCAGAGTCATAAAAAAAACAGGAAAAATAATTTGGTTAGAAATTATTTCTAAAACTATAACGTTTAAAGGAAAACCTGCAGACTTAATCGCAACATTAGATATTTCTGAAAAAATTGAGGCAGAATGGCTCATTCTTGAAGAAAATAAAAAACTGTTGAGACTAAATAAGATCAGGAAAGATCTAATAACAAGAGTTTCACATGAGTTAAAAACACCTTTAACTTCTATGTATGGTGCTTCTCAAATACTTCTTAAACACCTTATAGATAAAATCGATGAGGATGTCTTAAGATTTATAGAAATTTTCCATAGAGGTGCTTTAAGATTAAAAAAACTAATAGAAAGTTTGATTGATGCTTCTAGAATAGAAACAGGGAAATTAGAACTAAGATTAAATAATGAAAATCTCGTAGAAATCATTAGAGAATGTGTTGACGAAATGAATTATCTATCAAATAATCGGTATCAAACAATAAATATAGATCTACCAAAGGATTGCTATTTGAATGTGGATATAATAAGAATTCAACAAGTTATCACTAATATTCTCTCAAATGCAATAAAAAATTCTCCTGAAAATAGCTCTATCTACATAAATCTTCTTGAAAACAATAGAAATGTTGATATTAATATAAAGGATAATGGAATAGGAATAACTAAAGAAGAAAAAAGCCTTTTATTTGAGAAATTTGGTAAAATGGAACGCTATGGTATGGATTTGGGTGTTGACATTGAAGGATCCGGTCTTGGATTATATATCTCAAAAGAAATAATAGATTTGCATGGTGGTCAGATCCTCGTAGAATCTGAAGGACGAAATAAGGGAGCTTTATTTACAGTAAGATTGTTTAAAAATTAAAAAATGGGCCTGGCAGGATTCGAACCTGCGACATCCCAGTCCGAAGCCGGGCACC
>JAHPYZ010000143.1 GCA_019058425.1 Promethearchaeota archaeon | reverse complement strand
GTCCAAAGACCATGTTCCCATTCTTCACATTCTTGAGCAGGTTTAGTATCAAGTCTTTGTCCAGCATAACAACCAGGTTTTGTACAATAAAATTCAGAGATTTTTACTTTTAAATTGTAAATATCTCCTTCTTTATCTACGCTCCCTTTACCTTTGAATTGATAACATGCACGGATACCTCCTGCTCGAGATACACCGAAAGCTACCCAAGGATTTTCAGATAATGCCGACTCAATAACAGAATATTCGTCTCGAGATAAAGCAAATACAACCTCATCGTCTGAAACTGATTTTACATTCCTTGATACAGTCACGAATGGGATTCCAGTTTTACTTGCCACATTTAAATGACAACCAATTTTTACCCAAGCTTTCATTCTTTCAGTTAGTTTTACAGTCATTTTATACCCCTCCTATTGAATTTTTTCTCCTACTTTTCCAGTTTCTATTGAATAAATTTGTTCGACATGTAATACTACAACTCCACGTTGTGCGGGTTTCGAATATACGACATCTGGAGGAACCTCATCTGGAGGTTCTTTCTGATGCCAGTCACCCCACTCATCTAAGATTTCTTTAGCTGTAACCCCATACCAATCGAAGTCTGGGGGAAAACCGTATTCAATATCAATAGCTTTTCCTTTAAAGATCCAGTCTCTTCCAGAATCCATTGGATGACATATCGCTATGATACATTCAGGATTCTCTTTAAGATTCGCTTTTGTTTTAAGTAAAAACATATCTGAAATCAGAATTTTATCATCTTTACACGTGTCTACGTAGCGCATTGCTGCAATATTTGGCTTTCCATCGATAGATGATGTTGCCAAATATACTAAGCTGCCCCCTTTACCAGGAACACGTAATCCTTCTTTCATTTCATTTGTTAGTTTTACCATTTTTTTCTCCTATATTTTTAATTAGAAATATTTAAAATAAAAAATATTGAATAAGAACTCAAGATTTTTTATATGAATACAATAATTTATTATATATATAAAAATCCTTCGTTTGATTAAAAAGTAAGTCTTCTCTTAATTTTCTAAGTTATAAAAAAAATTTGATATTAGGCTAGCTCGATTTATATCCATAAAATTTATTTTTAAATATTCTTATATTAATATTATTAGTAGTCAAATTTAAGCTTAGAAATAACTAATATATTGATATTTTTTAATGAAAATAAATTAAAACTCTTAGAAATATTAAAATTAAATATAAATGCAAAGTAAATATTATGGATAAAAAAGATTTTAATTGTTCTCAATGTTTACCAGAAGAGACGTTTCAGACATTGTTGAAAATTTCAAAATGTATGGTTTATGAAGTAGATTTAGATATGAATTTTCTTGAAGTTAATACTTCATTTACTGAGATTCTAGGATATAATAAAGA
This sequence comes from Promethearchaeota archaeon, assembly GCA_019058425.1. Taxonomy (GTDB): domain Archaea; phylum Asgardarchaeota; class Lokiarchaeia; order Sigyniarchaeales; family SOKP01; genus Loki-b32. Next base: position 1,575 of record JAHPYZ010000143.1, on the reverse strand, counting down.
AGAGACGATTGAATTATTAAATATTTGGGATTTAATTCATCCTCATGATCAAACAATTTTTACTAAAGCTATCAAAGAAGTAATGGAAGGTATATTAGTTAAGAACATTGAATATCGATTTAAAACAAAAAATGGTTCTTATATACAACTCTCATCAAATCAAGCACCAATTTCAAACAAAAAAAATAATATTATCGGAATTCTATGCGTTTCCGAAGATTTAACAAAATCCAAAAGAACTGAACAGTTTATTGAAGATCATATCCATAGACAAGCTTTAATTGCCAAATTTGGCTTGGAAACTATTACTGAGAAAAATATTGATAATTCTTTTAAAAGAGCAACAACCTTACTTGCAAAAATATTGGATGTTGAGTATACAAAGGTACTTGAAATTCTTCCTGATAAGAAATTTTTGAAATTAAGAGCCGGAGTTGGTTGGCATGAAGGTTTGGTTGGAAATGCAACTGTCGAAAATAATGAAAATTCACAAGCAGGGTTTACTTTACTAACAACTACTCCAGTAGTTGTAGAAAACTTAAAAACTGAAACTAGATTTTACGCTCCAAAACTTCTTGCTGACCATGATGTTATTAGCGGAATGAGTGTAATCATTCAAGGAAAAAACAGTCCCTTTGGGATATTAGGAGTTCATACAAGCAAGTATCACGTATTTTCAAAAGATGATATCAATTTTTTGCAATCTATTGCTAATGTTCTTGCAAGTGTTATTGTACGTGATTCTGCTGAAAAAGAATTAAGAGAGAGTGAAGAAAAATATCGAATGCTTACGGAACAATCCTTATTAGGTACGCTCATAATTTCTAATGAAAGAATAATTTTTGCAAACAAAGGTATATCTAACATTTTTGGATTCTCAATTAATGAATTATTAACTTGGAACTTAAACACTATAACCCAGCATATTCATCCTGAAGATTTACAAATGACCGTTGAAAACTATAATAAAATTATAAATAATGAAATATCTTCATTTCAATCCGAAATACGAATGAAGAAAAAAGATGATAGCTATTTGTATATTAGGCAATATTTAAAAACCATTCAATTTCAAGGTACTACTGCTATTTATATAAATATAATTGATATATCTGAGCAGAAAAAGAATGAATCTCTCTTAGAATCTTCTCTAGCGGAAAAAGAAATACTCCTGAAAGAAATCCATCATAGAGTAAAAAATAATTTGCAGATAATTTCAAGTTTAATATTGCTACAAGAACAATATGTAAAAGATGAAAGAATTCTCCATATTTTTAAGGATTTCCAAAGCCGTATTAAAGTTATGGCTTTAATACATCAAACTTTATATAACTCTGAAAACTTGAATAAGATTCATCTTTCAAATTATATTAAAGATCTTGTCAATAATCTATTTAAAGCTTATTCAGCAAATTCCAAGCAGATTAAATTAGAGCTGAATATTGAAAATGTTGATCTTAGTCTAGACAAAGCTATGTCTTGTGGTTTAATTATAAATGAACTTGTATCTAACTCATTAAAACATGCATTTCCTAAAAATTATAATGGAAAAATTGATGTAACCCTAAAGAAAAC
>JAHPYZ010000020.1:43177-57476 GCA_019058425.1 Promethearchaeota archaeon | reverse complement strand
TCATTTTCTTATACCTATCAATATTTTTTTTTTCCGAATTAAATCAATATTGATTCATAGTTTTGATTAAATTGGATTAAACTTTGAGAAGAATCCTTTATTTTTATACTTAATCTATACAAGATTGTAAAAGAAAAGTTCTGGCTCTCTACTACTTAATTATATGAACTAAAAAATAAATAGATAAAAAAAAAAGTAAATTTTTAAAAATTTAGACTTTTTTATGGAACTTCCTTATTAATAATCCAGAAATCATTATGACTAGCATAGATATGAGAAAAAGGTCATAACCAGGAATTTCTGGAGGTAAATCTTCTGAATCAAGATATGCCATAGCTGATATTAATCCAAACGGGAAAGTTGGCATTTGTATTGTTATTGTATTTGTAGCAAAATTATATATAACAGATGTAGCATAGAATTCTGGAGGTGCGGGATCCCATTCTTCTGTTCCGCTCATATTATAAGCATAGAAGAAAAATCCAACAGTTGATAGATCGATGGATGATGGTAGTATCATTGTCATAGTAACGTTTCCAATGATAGCACTATGATTAATCATTAATTGATCAAAGAACGCAAAAGCCTCACCAAGAGGTAAATCTTCATCTACAGGATTCATAGGGAAGAAAGTAGATATATATGCAGAATTTGAACCACTTACTTCCACTTCTATGTTTACGACAAGACCTGTAGGAAAATTAGTGCTTACAGAAAATACATTAGTACCTGAATGGAGTGCTTGATAGGATTTCGGATATATTGACATATAAGTCCAATCCTCTCCAGGAATTGGCATCTTCGCCCACCCATGCATCATAGTCATTTTACCTGAAGTTTCATCGAAATAATAATTTAATTCTCTATTTACTGTAGTATTTCTAAGTAGTACATGACCTGGACTATAAGTAATAAGGTCATAAACTCCACTCCACATAACAAAGAAATCGGTCAGGTCTGAACTAGTAGTTCCCTCTGGTACAAGCATTGGAGGGCCCCCAATTTCAAATACTAGGGGTGATACAGGCCAATATATGTTAGCAATACCAATTATTTGTGAAGTCGCATGAAACCAAGATTCTGTGTCTGGATCCCATACCTCAAGATCAGCATACAAGTAAGAGAAAAACTGATATTCTGGTTGACCAGAAGGCAATGTCAATGGAATCCCATAGGAATTATATTCATTAACAAGCCAAGACATATTTGCATAAACAGTATAGGTCCCAAAAATAGTTGCTCTCATATCATAATGCTGGTCTTGATTTGATTTGTAATAAATGACATCACCAATACCGACTGACCAATCAACCAAAGTCTGTGTTTTTAGTTCATAGAACATAAAACCATAAGGACTTATTTGGAAAAATGATTGAGCAACACCAGTGGTTTTGCTTATTACGATTTTTACATAATCTAGTCCTGTAGAGTTATATAATTCAAACTCTAAAAATCCATTTTCGGTAACAACTATTGTATCAAAAGGCATTTGCTCCCAGATCCCCATTGTGTCAAGATTCCACATAAATTCAATATCTTTCAAGGGGACATTTATTGGCCAGAGGAAGGGCATAATCATTTCTCCTATTTCATCATAATATTGGGGATAGAAATTGTTTGCAGCACCTATTATAGTATTTTGCATGAATTCATAAGCTGTTCCATTCCATTCATAAATATCAGCAAAAACACCTTGATATACCATATACATTACTTCTTCTATGAAGCCATTATTTGACTTATCAAATAGAACATCAGTAATATTTGTAATCTTTACTTTGATATCATCAGCGTCATCAACAGTAAATTCATTTTCTACAGCATCATAGAAAAACTCATCACCTATATTTACACCCCATTCTACTTCATTGGTAATATCATAACTAAACACTTGTCTCATTGAAGCATTAATTAACATTGGACCATCACCCATTTCAGCCCAAAAATATGCGTTTCCATAATCCATCGTCCCGTTATCATGATAACGGCTTTCCATGAAATATCCATCTGTAGAATTAGAGAAATGTATAGTACTCGTACCTATATTAGAAGTGAAGCTATCAAATATACTATATGCTCCCATTTGTCCAGCAGGATAATACATTGTTTCATTTATGATTGGCGCTAGAACATCAACTTCTAAGCCATTTGAACCGTTAATAGGGAGTATAAACGGCATTCCATTCATACCTGCTCTGATTCTATGTGTTATAGAGTCACTACTATTATATCCAAAAAGTGCAAGTTCACTTGGAGGGCCATACGCTTCCAACTCACCGGAAGTGACATTATCATAACATTGAGTTGCCATAACCACGGAGACATTATTTTTTCCCAACAAATCGACAGTTACATTAATAATGTGTGTAATATTAAAGATCCATAAATCCTTAAACATCATTTCCACCTCGCCAGTAGTGCCATTCGCAATAATGAACTCCCCTTCAAAATATAACTGATCTCCTACATCGACCTCCCAGTGCCACTCATTATCAACATGGTCTTCTGGTATATAAGGTCCCGCTTGAGTATTTAAGATAAATGAACTGAATGTCATTGTTGTAGTCAAAAGAATCAAAAAAATTACTAAAAGTTGCTTATTTCTTTTTAACGTCATCATTAAAAACTCTCTTTAAATTGTTTTTTACAATATTGTTATATTCTTATTTTTCAAAAAATTGAATTAAACAAATAGTAGCGGATTTTGTTTTTATATTTATTGTCTATAGAAAGTGAATTATTAGAAATTTTAAAGAATTAATTAAGAGCTATTACTTTTCGATTAAATATAATAATTCGTCTAGCGAACCAATCAGCAAATCTGGTTTACTTTCTATTAATATTTCTTTTTTTGATACCCCACTTGTTACTCCTAAGGTCCACATTCCCGCTTCACGTCCAGCAATAATATCAGATGGCATATCTCCAATCATTAAAAACTCATCTCTTTGACGTTTTTCATAATTTTCAAGTGGGGGTTGAAGTGCCATAGGATCGGGTTTCTGAATTGGAATTTTATCACTCCCATAAATACCTTTAAATAATCCACTTAAACCTTCCTTTTCAAGATGTTCAATAATAACCTCTGTTTTATTATGAGAAACAATGAAGAGATCATATTTTTTTTTCATCTTTTTTAGAAGCGGTTTTACAGAGGGGAAGAAATTTGCCTCTTTTGAGTATTCAAGGTATTTTGAAAAAATCTTTACAGCAATACGTAATTGTTTAAAATAAGAAAGAGTTTTTAGAGCAGTTATATATTTGAAGATTTCATATGATTCTAAAAGGATTTTAGGTAATGGATAACCTTGAATAGTCTCTAATAAAGCTCCTATCTCTTGTATGGTGGTATCCATATCAAAATCAGTTTGTTGGACTTCCTTCTCCAATATCTCTTCAATTGATTTTTCAAGGATTTGACGTATATCTAATAAAGTACCATCAAAATCGAATATTATTGCCTTAAGGGCACCATTTTGTAATCGTGTTATGAGTTGATGTTCTCTAGTCATATACTCACTTTTTTGTTTAAAAATGATAATTAAATAAAAATTCTAAACGTTAAAAACTTAGAAAGAATTTATTTTGGTAATTGGGGAATTAATAAATTATAATTGAGTAGTATGGATGAGTTTCAAATATTTCAAATCTTAATGGTTAGTTTTGGTTTTTCTTCAATTATATTCTTCCTTGTATTACTAAAAATAACAGCAGGATATGGTATGCATGTAAACAAGAGATGGGGCCCAACCATAAATGACAAGCTTGGTTGGTTTTTAATGGAAATCCCAACTGTTATTATTTATTTTATCTATTATATCATTGGAGATAATACTATAGGGCTTATAAATCAGTTTTTTCTGTTTATTTGGATGTTGCATTATTGTCAGCGGACATTTATTTTCCCATTGTTGATTCGTGGAAAACATCCGATGCCCATAACTATTATCCTTCTTGGAATTACTTTTAATGGGATAAATACATACCTACAGGCTAGATGGCTCTATCATTTTTCTACTCCATATAATAATGAATGGTTTCTAAATCCTTTATTCATATTAGGGTTATTAATCTTTTTTTGTGGATTTATAATCAACCTTCATTCAGATCATATCATTCGAAACTTAAGACAACCAGGAGAAACAGAATTTAAGATCCCCTATGGAGGCATGTTTAAATATGTAAGTTCTCCAAGTTATTTTGGTGAAATTACAGAATGGGTAGGATGGGCAATAATGACATGGAGTTTTCCAGGATTAATTTTTGCAGTATGGACATTTGCTAATTTAGCTCCAAGAGCACGTTCAACTCATTTCTGGTACATCAAAACATTCCCTGATTACCCAAATAATCGAAAAGCGCTCATTCCCTTTATCTTTTAGAAATACTCATCTTTCATACAACTTGGAACGAGATTTAATATAGATACGGTTGTTAGTGTCTATTAATTGTAAATTACCCCACGAATCAAACAGAGTTTCAGTTTTCCCTAAAATAAGAATTCCGTTCTCAACTAATTGATTTTCTATTATTTTTAAGAATTTATGACGGTTCTCTCGATTAAAATAGATTAATAGGTATCTACAGAAGATAATATCGTAGTAATAAGGTTTACTATGTCCCTTTGTAACATCTTCTTCTACAAATTCAATCTTATTCTTAATTCTTTCACTTATTATATTTTTATAACCGAAATGAGTTTTTTGTTTGGTAAAATACTTATTTTCATAATAATCAGAAATCTCTTTCATTGAATCATCTGTATAAATTCCTACTTTTGCTTTCTGAATCGCTTCAGGAGCTATATCAGAAGCTATAATTTTATAATTTGGAAATCGTGGAGCTTGAGTTTCTAGATTATCAAGAATCATTGCTAAAGAGTAAGGTTCTTCACCGGTTGCGCAAGGACAAGACCAAATATTAATAGTATTATTTTCACTTTTCGGACGTTTCATTTTCTGATAATATGAGAGCTGATTGAGAAAAATAAAGATATCTACATAATATTTTGCCGCTTTCTCGGTTAAAAACCTGTTTTTATGTAGATTCTTAACTGCATTTGATTTAGTTCGAAATTTTGCAAGTTTATTAGGATCTGGTCTAATATTACTTTTTATATCCTTTCTGCTTACGCGTGAACCTTGAATAAACAGATCCTGGATGGTTTCGAAAACATCATAATCTCGAAAAAAGAAAGTATAATTTACAGTAAAACCTTCTATAAATTTATTGATTTCAGCATTATTGGATGATATATAATCATAATATTCATTGAGAGTCCTACAAGGAGTCCTTATCATTCGTGATTTTATACGTTTTTCTATAAATTTTCTGTTATAATATTTAAAATTTAAGCCTGTTGTTTTTTTCAATAAGTGAATTAATGCATTATACGACTTTTCATCGACAGGAATGTTATCAATAAGATTATCTTTGTTTTGTTCTGAATCGAAACTCATTTATATTCCTTTATTTTTTTTACAGTTATTGAATTGATCTATTCAAATTTTACATTTCCATAATAAACTCCATGAATATATATATTATTAAATAAAAAAAGAAAAAAAAAATAGTAAAATTCTTGAAGAATATTATTCTTTTTGTCTCTCTAATAATTCTCGAATTTTTTTCAATTCTTCTAACCTTAATATTTCTTTTAGAAGTTCCTCTTTTATTGAGTTTTCAGTCTTGGAGGGGGTATCCATCGATTTAATTTTATCCCATATTGCAGTACGAATAAATTCCGATTGTGTTTGATGAGAATTTTGAGCATATTTTTTAATTTCTTCAAGTTCTCTACTAGTGACTAAAAATTTGACCTGAATACTTTTTTTTGAAGCTTTTTGAAGAATAATAGGGAGTTGGTTTATTAGAACATCAATTTTGTTTGTTGAGGTTAATTCAATATAACCGATTAAACCTTCAATTTTCACAAAATTACGATATTTTTCTCTATCAATAACTTCTGGTTTCTCAACTAAATCAAGTTTATTTCCAATTATAAGCACAGGGCATTTATCTTGTTTAACCTGAGTCCAAATGTCCTTAAAACGTGTTTGAAAATAATCAAAAGTTTCAGGTCTAGATAAATCAAATATATAAAGAACAACAGATGCCCCTGTGTAGTACATTGTTTGAAGAGATCCAAATTTATCATTATCAATAATATCCCAGAACTGAAGTATATAGTCGTTACCTTTAATATTTACTTTCTTAGTAAATAAATTCACACCAGTTTTTGGAGCTGTATCTTTATGTAGAGATTTATCGGAAAATCGTTCAATTAATGCAGTTTTCCCTACTCCTGCAGCCCCAAGAACTATAATCTTAAACATTTCCTCATATTTCTCTTTACTCACTATCTTATCACCTCATTTTTAAAATTATAGGTACTGATCATGTACCTATAATATTAAAAAGAAATTATCATTTATAAATCTATGTACTGAATATGTACATAAATAAAATATATTATGAGAATAAAAGCAAAGAAATCCTAAAATTAAAAGTCCAAATTTAGACTCTTAGCACGCCACGGAAACCCCTGACACCATAGAAAGAGGGCGCACTATTATGATACACGAAGACATGGTCGTAACGGCGATCACAAAAGATAGCACCACCGAGTTTTCTAATTTCAGTAGGGGTTTTTACCCAACTTGATGTCTTCAGATCGAATTTTCCAAGTTTCTGCAACTCTCGATATTGCTCTTCTGTTAACAGTTCAATGCCCATAGCAGTAGCTATATCAATAGCGTTTCCTGCTGGATACACGCCTTTCTTTTCCCTTACTTCCTGCCCTTCACTGTCGTAACAAACATTTCTGCGGCCTTCAGGACTTTCCGCAGAACAATCATAAAAAATGTATTCACCAGTCCTTTTATCATGACCAATAACATCTGGTTCACCGCCAGTTCTTTCCATTTCATTGAGTGACCATAATTCTTTAATTTTACCTTCCAATATTGCTAGTACGTTAGACCATTCAAGATTTTTATGAAGATTCATATTTTTCTCAAAACGGGCTTTCAAAATTCTGAGTAGTTCCTCACGTTCTTCAGGTGACAAATCCTTTTTGATGATAATGATTTTTTCGATGACTTTTTTTGATTTTGCTGGCTTGGGCATAATCATATTATTTGTCTTGAGTATATAAAACTATCTCTAGAATTTTATAAGTAGGATTTGTCTATTGATGAATTAGTGTTGCCTTTTACACTTTTAAAAATTACAATTATAATAATTTTCACAAATGAAAATGGAATTACATACTACTTAAAATAAACGAAAAATAACTGTTATATTGTAATATGCTCAGTTCTTCTAATAATTTCTTCCTGTAAATTTTTTCCTAAGTTTACAAAATAGTCACTATATCCAGCAACTCGTACAATTAGATCTCTAAATTTTTCTGGATTTGCTTGAGCAGCCCGTAAGGTATCTGCTGAAACTACATTGAATTGTATATGGTGACCATTCATTTCAAAATATGTTCTAATTAAATGAGACAATTTGTCAATTTTCTCTACATCTGAAAAAAATTGAGGTGTAAATTTTTGATTTAGTAGTGTACCTCCTGTTCTTAAATGATCAATTTTACCTACGGATTTAATTACTGCAGTTGGACCATTAATATCCATCCCCTGAACTGGAGAGATACCCTCTGATAAAGGACTAAAAGCTATACGACCATCTGGTGTAGCCCCTGTTATTTGGCCAAAGTATACGTGCACCGTAGTAGGAAGTAGATTAATACGATGTACACCACCTTTAGTATTGGGACGATTATCAATGGCGTTAAAAACAATATTAAAAACCTGTGAAGTTATCGAATCAGCGTAATTGTCATCATTCCCATATTTAGGAGTTTTATAAACTAATTTCTGATGTAAAACTTCATATCCTTCAAAATTATTATCTAAAGCGTTCAGAAGATTTTCCATTGAGATTATTTTTTTATCAAATATATTGTATTTTATCGATGTTAAACAATCCGTTATGCTACCCATTCCCACAATTTGTATATAAGAAGTGTTATATTTTGCTCCTCCATTATTATAATCTTTACATTTTTTAATACAATCATCAATCAGTATTGATAAAAAAGGTGCTGGATTTTGTGACCAAATTTGTTCAATTATTTGATTTCCTTTAATTTTTATATCTACAAAATGATTAACTTGTTTCCTATAAGCATCCAAAAAATCTTTGAAAGATTTAAATGTTATAGGATCACCAATCTTTAACCCAATCTGTTTCTTAGTTAGAGGATCAAAACCATTGTGAAGTGTTACTTCTAAAATTTTCACTAGATTAAAATATCCTGTTAATATATATGCCTCTTTCCCAAAAGCGCCAGACTCTACACAACCACTTGCTCCGCCATTTCGGGCATCTATTATCGACTTACCTTGCCTTGTAAGTTCTTGAATTATTGCATCACAATTAAAAACTGAGGGTTGTCCAAAACCAGTTTTTACAATTTCAAGGGCTCTATGTAAAAATCTATCAGGTGTTTTCATGCTAATTTGAACGTTACTACTTGGTTGGAGTATCCTCATTTCTTCAATTACGTCTAATAACATATAGGACATTTCATTAACTCCATCGGAACCATCTTCTTTAAGTCCACCGAGGTTAATATTGCAAAAATCGGTATAAGTATTGCTTTCTTCAGCAGTCACACCAACCTTCGGAGGAGCAGGTTGATTATTAAATTTAACCCAAAAAGCTTGAAGTAGTTCAAATGCATCCTCTTTTGTTAAAATTCCATTAGCAACATCGTTCTTATAGAATGGATAAAGATGTTGATCTAAGCGTCCTGGATTGAAAGAATCCCACGTATTGTATTCAGTAATAACACCTAAGTGAATAAACCAATAATGTTGGAGTGCTTCCCAAAAAGTCCTAGGAGCATGAGCAGGAACACGAGAACAAATCTCCGATATTTTTTTTAATTCACCTTTTCTTTTAGGATCTAACTCCCTGTTGGCTAAATTTTTAGCCTCTTGAGCGTGGCGTTCAGCAAAAGCAATAATTCCATCAGCAGCAATATTCATAGCAATTAATTGCTCTCTCTTATCATAAGCTTCAGGATCATTGTAAAAATCCAACTGTTCTATGCTTTCAGTAACTTCTTTTTTAAAATCTAAAAAACCTTTATTCCATATGTTTTTTCCGGCTACTGTATGTCCAGGTGCTCTCTGTTCCATAAACTCTGTAAAAATACCTGCATCATATGCATTAAGCCATTCTTCATCAACTTGAGAGAAGATTTTATCACGAATAGATCTACCTTTCCAAAAGGGAATAATTTTATTGTCTGTCTTTTTTTTTGTATCTTCACTTACCTTAAAACAAATATTATCACGCGTGTTTAAAATATCTAAATCATATAGACTATGGCAACATACCTCTGGATAAGTAGGAGTCGCTTTTGGCTCTGGACCCCGTTCACCAATTATTAGTTCACTATCGTTAATACAAATTTTCTTATTTTCCAAAATATACTTAATTGCTTTTGCTCTAGCAACGGGAGGAGTATAAATATGGGCAGCTCCAGTCTCGTAGAATTCTGTTATTAACAACGCACGTTCCAAGGATATATATGGAATTGCTTCACGACTTTGCTTTCTTAGTTTCTTAATTCGTTCATTCATTATTTGACTATTGACTGAGATAATAAATCCAGATATTTATTGAAAAAAAAGAAATGGTTTAATAAAAAAATAATCCTAATTATTTATTTTCAGCTTTTTTAATTTCTTTATCTCTTATTACTCTCCTTAAAACTTTTCCTACCGCACTCTTTGCAAGAGAATTTACAAATTTTATTATTCTAGGATATTTATAGGCAGCCATTTGTTCCTTTGACCAATCGATTATTTCCTTCTCACCGATTTTTCCTTCATATTCTTTCTTGAGAATAATATGTGCCATAATATTTTCACCACGATCTGGATCTTTTATACCAACCACAGCACATTCCTGAATCGCAGGATGTTCATATAAAACTTCCTCAATTTCTCTTGGATAAACACTATGACCTTTATATTTTATCATATCTTTAACTCTATCGATTAAAAATATATAACCCTCTTCATCCAATTTTGCATAATCACCCGTTCTAAGCCATCTATGGCCCCCTACCTCAAAAAATACCTTTTTATTTTCTTCGGGGCGATTATGATACCCTAGCATAATTTGAGGACCTGAAGCAACTAATTCTCCTGATTCACCAATAGGTAAGAATTTTAGCTGTTCATCAATGATCCCCACTAGAGTACCAGCTATAGGAATACCACAGCTTCCTTGCTTTTTCTTACTCCATGGTGGAGAATTTGTAACACAGACAGTTGATTCACTTAAACCATATCCCTCACCTAAAGGAAACCCCGTTTTTTTTTCCCATTCCTTTGCAATTTCAATGGGCATTGCAGATGCACCTACATTACAATATTTAAGATTGGAAAAATCAACATCTTTACTTAAAGGTGATCCTAATAAATTAATGAACATAGTAGGCACACCCAGCAAGAAATTAGCTTCTTTCTTCTTTATAGTTTCAATTATCCGGGGGATATCAAATGTTGGAAAAATAATCCCTTTACCACCACTACGTGGACCTTGTAGAAGCTCACATATCTGTCCATATACATGATACCATGGGAGTATAGAAAGTCCTACGAGATCTCGCTTAATATAATGTTCTCTCATATAATCCGAAATTTGTCCAATTTGCATAAGATTTGATAGAGTATTATAATGTGATAGTTCTGCACCTTTAGGATCTCCTGTTGTACCTCCTGTATATTGAATAATTGCAATATCTTCTTTTGGATTAATCTCAACCTTGAAATCTGTAAGAGGTTCAGGATTTTTTTCCATCAAAGTGTTGTAATGAATTATTTTGTCTGTCTCAGGAATATCTGGAACCTGACCTTCTACGTTTACTAAAATAACTTTTTCCAATAAGAATTGATCTTTGGCTTTTTTAAATTCTCGATAGAACCTATCAAGCATTATAAGATATTTAGCACCTGAATCTTTTATTTGATAAATCATTTCTCTTGCTACAAATAGTGGACTTATAGCAGTTAATGTAGCTCCAAGGCTTAGAGTAGCAAAATAGCAAATACTAAAATGTGGACTGTTGGGTAACCAAAGAGCAACCACATCTCCTTTATTTATTCCTAATTTTAAGAAAGCATTAGCAAATCTTCTTGTTAATACGTCCATCTCTTTAAATGTGAATTTTCTACCGAAATATTCTAACGCAATTTTATTACTATGTTCTTTAGAGCCAGTTTCAAATACATCAATTAAAGACTTATCTTCTGGGATATCGATTTCTAAAGTTATTCCCTCTGGTAGACTATTTTTCCAAATTCTGTTTTTAATATAATCTGGTATTTCCATTGATATCATCTTTATAGGAATTTGTTTTAATTATTAATGAATTTAGAATATATATTAAAATTTACATTTCTTAATTGAATTCTACTTTACATATCATTTTTTAAGGATTTATAATTATAAATTCAAGTAGCTTTGAAAAACTCAATATAAAAATTCTAATTTTAATTCATAGGTTTAAAATTTTGAAAACCCAAGATGATTTAGGTGTTCCTGTCCCAGTTAATAAACCCTTAGTTATAAGAACAATTAAACAAGTTACGAAGGAACAACGCGAATATGCACTTGAAAAAACTGAATATAGCATGTTTTCTTTTCCAGCAGATTTAATTTTTGTAGATTTTTTGTCAGATTCAGGTTCAGGTACGATGACAGATTATCAGTGGGCTGCTTTATTCCATGGGGATGAATCATATGCTCGTAATAAGGGATATTATGTTCTTCTAGAAGCAATTCGGGACACATTTGAACGAGGTGATAATCCAAAAAAATCAATTGATTTGATTATTTCCGGTGAAACGGACGTAAAGAAACTCATGGACGAACTTTATATGACTTCATATGAGGGAGGATTTGTAAATGGGGGTGTTCATCAATTAACTCGTCCTAATGCTTTCATTGTTCCACAAGGACGATGTGCTGAACATTTATTATTCTCAACAATTGCCCCTATTTTAAAAGAAAATAAAGATATTACCTATTATATTCCAAATAATGGTCATTTTGATACTACTGAAGCAAATATCGTTGCAAATGGTATAAAAGCAGTAAATCTATTTTCTGCAAATCTATTGGAAGATTTTCCTTATGAAGAAATGGATAAAAAAAATCCCTTTAAGGGTAATATGGACCTTAAGCGGTTAGAGAATCTTATTCGAGATAAGGGGGTAGAATCTATTCCATTAATTTATGTTACAATTACAAATAATACTGCGGCTGGTCAACCTGTCTCGATGCAAAACATAAAAGCAGTTCATAAAATTGCAGCGAAATATAATATTCCGTTTTTTTTTGATGCATGTCGTTTTAGCGAGAATGCTAATTTTATTAAAGAATTTGAAGAAGGATATAAAAACCGCTCAATTCAAAGTATCGTTCAAGAAATGTTCAAATACGTAGATGGCTTTACTATTAGTTTCAAAAAAGATGGTCTAGCCAATATGGGAGGAGGCTTTTTCTTTAAAGATAAGGGCGTTTTTCATAAAAAATTTTCCATAGAAGAAGATATTGGGATTAAATTAAAGGAAAGACAGATATTAACTTTTGGAAATGATTCTTATGGAGGGATGAGCGGCAGAGATATAATGGCCTTAGCAGCAGGACTTTATGAAGTTGTCAAGCAACCTTATTTAAATGAACGAAAAACTCAAGTAAGAGAATTTGCTAGAAAGCTTGCTAAGAATGGAGTGCCTGTCATACTTCCTGCAGGAGGTCATGCGGTATATATTAATATGGATAAATTTTTTGAAGGAACTGATATGAAAATCGACGATTTTGGAGGTGTTGGTTTTACTATTGAACTTCTAAAACACTATGGTATACGAGCTGTTGAGTTAGGTCCCTTCGCTTTTGAATGGGATAAAAAGACACCCGAACAACAAAAAGGAGTTTTAAATTTGGTTCGCTTTGCGATGCCCCGTAATGTATATAGTGCAGCTCATATCGATTATGCTGTAGCTGCGATTACAGAACTCTATAAAAACAAAGATAAAATTCCAAAAGTTAAAATTTCTCGAGGCGCTGAATTACGATTAAGACATTTCCAAACAGGACTTCAGCCTATTTATAAATCTTAAAAAGGATTGAAGGAACGGAATCAAATTTGAATTGAATATATCTATTTAAAAAATTATAGTAATATTATTTAAAAAACTCTAAATATCTAGCATTCTTAATCTCTGAGAAATATTCTTTCTTCTGAGTATCTTCATGAAATCGTCTTTTCTCTGCTGAAGGCGAGTTAAAAAGGAATCAAGCTTATCAAAATTATTGAAGAAATAATCTCTTCCCTCAGCTATAATTTTAACACCTTTTTTATCATTTTCAATAACAGCATAAATTCCTCCAACTCCAGAATCGTGTTTAATAAAAACTTTTTCGGTCCCAGGTAATTTTTCATTCCCTTTTTTTGCCCAGAAATTATTTTTTAACAAATATGATCGATACATACTCAATTTACCACACACAACCTCTTTTTTTTTATTATGATGAGTCATCGAGATATGTTTATTAGTATGCTCGTTATGACCATCAACATATAGTTCTGAATAATATAAAATCCAAGTCAATTATAACATCGTGTAATATGCAAGGAACATATCACCGGTATAATATACGACTTTAATTCTATACTACATAAGTATTATAGTTACCAAAAGTCCTTTTAAATGACTAAGTAAAATGCCCTGAACTAATTACTAAAAAAAATTTACTTGGGGTCGAATAAAAAAAATTTCGATTGGGAATTTACTCAATATAAGTACGATAGTTCATTATTTAAAGAAGGAATTCAGTCTAATTTTACCTTTTAAATCAAAATTAGCAATAGCACCACTTCTATTAGTAAAATTCCATTTTCTTCCAAAGTCATTGTATTTCCAGAAGAGAGTGTTACAAATTTTGATATCCGTTATAAATGCATTAAATAATGAATTCTCGAGACGTTGAGGACTTCCATCATAGCCAACTGTTAATGATGATTTCATTTCTCCATATGGCATCGAAATATGGTAAATATTGCCTTCTTGATTTAAACTAATATCCACATATTTTACACCTAAGGATTTTCTCAATAATAACATACTCGGTACATTGTTAATGAAAAAAGGTTCCAAGTATTTTCTTTGTTCCTCAGTAGCAGTTTCGCTTATATAGATACCTCCTT